>JBILPN010000471.1:0-3524 GCA_044373865.1 Luteolibacter sp.
CAGTGCCTTGAAGACCAAAGTCCTTGCTCCAGGCAAATCAACCCGCTTCACGGTGGCCTTCGCCCCTAAGAAAACGGGTCTGCAAGTGGGAAGTGTCCAAGTCCTGAGCAATGACAACACAGTCGCCGATTTCCTCATCCCCTTGGAAGGCACCGCTCTTGGCCTGCCTTCAATCCGCGTGAACCAACCGACGGGCACTCCGCTGGTGGACGGACAAAGCACCCGCAAATTTGGCAAGGCAGTTACAGGCACACTTGGCGCGAGTAAAACCTTCGCCATCAGCAACGCCGGTTCAGCGACGCTTTCGGGTCTAGCCATTACGAAAAATGGCAGCGGCCGCCAGGACTTCATCATCGATGGACCGGTCCTGAATTCGCTCGCACCCGGAGAATCAACAACCTTCAAAGTGACCTTCAGCCCCGGTGTCACACTCGGCACGCGGATCGCAACTCTTTCAATCGCAAGCAATGACGCGAAGGCAGGTCCATTTGACCTCACGGTTTCTGGAGTCAGCGATGTCTTGCTTGGAAGCGGCAGTTCGTTTGCAAGCTACGGCAGCTCAGCACGCCAAAGCTCCAGCACAGGCCAATTGCTTGCAGCTCCCGTCACCACCGTGGAGGTCCTGAATGGTCAAAAGTTCCTCACCCTAAGCGTCGCCAAGCCAGCGGGTCACTCAACGGCTCCGATCATCGAGGTTTCACCAAACCTTCTCGATTGGTATAGCGGCAGCAAGCACACCACGGTTCTGACGGACAATAACAGCGTTCTCAAAGTGCGCGACAACACCCCAGTCAGCCCAGACGTGAAACGCTACATCCGCGTCAAATAAGCCGCCACGAAGCGCCACCTGTCTCTTCAAATCACAAGCCGCCGGATTCGTTCCGGCGGCTTTTTTATGCCCATTCCAAGCTAAAAAACATCGCCGAATTCCAAGCCACCTATTGCCACTTTTCCAGATTGCTGCTAAGGGTCTCGTGCATGGGCAACAAGCGGTCGCAACTGGAAATTCCTTGGTCCTCATGGTTCCGCGTTTCGCCCCAAACAGCGGCCCCACGCAACACTTCCGGGGCAGCTGACAGCGGTCTCAGCACTTGGTGCGCGGAGGCGGCGATCTCCCTTGCCCTTCCTGAACTGGCGCAAAAAGTCCGCGTTTCCTGGAACCCACGCATGCGGACCACCGCTGGCCGTGCATGGTGGCCAGACCGCTCGATCGAGCTGAACCCAAAACTCAAGGAATGTGAGCCAGACGAACTTTGGCGCACGCTCAAGCACGAGCTCGCACACCTCGTCGCTTACGAACGCTCTGGCCGCCGCCGCATCGACCCCCATGGCGCGGAATGGCGCAGCGCTTGCAGTCAACTCGGCATTCCCGGCGAATCCCCCTTTCATACACTTCCCTTCGAACGCCGCAAAATGAAGCGCAAGCACACCTACGTTTGCGCCAATTGCTTCGCGGAAATTCAACGCGTCCGACCGATCACCCGCACCGTCGCTTGCTACGAATGCTGCCGAAAGTTCAACCACGGCGCGTATCACGACCGTTTTCGGCTGATCAAAAACTCGCTTTAAAACGTTTACCAAAAGTCATTTACGCATGAATGAGGGTGCGGCCACCTGGGAGCGCTGACGTCCTCGTCGGCACGGCGAATGGAGTGCCAATGGGAAAGCGATCAACCGCGCTTTTCATTGGCTCTCCATTCGCAGCCAAGGAGGACCTAAGCGTTCCCAGGGCCGCGTGTGCGCCGAACTGCTTGTTTCTGTCTCCCGTAATATGCACCGCGGGGACGATCGGTGAGCCCGTCGATGCCTTGTTCGTTGAAACGCGAGATCCAGAGCCTCAGGCAGCGCTCGCCGCACCCGCAATTGCGAAGGACGTGATCGTAGCCCACACCGATGAGCAGTAGATGGATGGATGCATGGCGTTGAGGCGGCGTTAGGACTTGCCATCCGGGCAACCGGATATCGCCAGCTCAAGTCCGGGGAGCGGGCAGGATTCGTCATTGGGAAACTGACGGGGACGGCAAATGCGACCCTTCCAACCACTTCAAATGGTCGTACCAGTCTTTTATGACGGTTTCGGAAATTATTTTTGGCAAACGTTCTAAGCCATGCCCTCCGCTCAGTCCCGGTCCGCAACAAATAGCGTGTGCGTGAACCGCTTGGCCTTCGGATAGGCCTTCGCCGGAATGCTCTCGACGTGCTTGAAGAGGCCTTGCAACGACTTCGCAAATGACTTGTCCGGATGCGCCGACCAAAAAATCACGCGACCCTCGCGCTCCAGCGCATTTTTAATCCGGATGATTCCCGGCTTGGCATACAGGCGCTCATTGACGTTCTGCACAAAGGGATCCGGACCGTTGTCCACATCCAACAAAATTGCATGATAGCGCTCCTCACCACAACGGTCGATCCGGTCATAAACGTCGCCAACATGAATCCGCACCCGCGGATCATCCAGCAAGTGCCCATTCACCTCCCATAAAAACTCGCGATTCCAAGCCACCACCTCTGGCAATAATTCGGCGACCTCCACCACCGCATCCGGGCCAGTCATTTCCAAAACCCGCTTGAGCGTGAAGCCAAAGCCCAAGCCACCAATCAAAATGCGCGGCCGCCTCGGCAAGCCGATGCACGACAACTCGGCCATTTGCTCTTCGGATGACGACGCCGTCGTGCTCATCAACTGCAATCCCGCGACTTTTAGAAAATAGTGCCCATCATGCTCATGCAGCGTGAGCCGCGCTCCGTCAGGGGTGGTGCAAGTCGCTAGGGTGCGGGTGATCTTCATAGGCCGGCACAAAGTCTCATCCGCTTTTTCCCATCCGGCAATTCATTCACGCCTGCGATTTTCCAGAACCCTGAAATCCGCCCGCAAACTCCGCTAAACTCCTCAGCATGAGCTGCAAACATAAGTCCACGATGAGACTTGCCTGCATGCTCATCAAGCGCCAAGCTCCCGCCATCATTATGAGCGAACGACGCGTCGTCATCACCGGCATCGGCTGTATCACCCCACTTGGCAACGACCTCACCAGCACTTGGGAGGGGCTCAAGGAGGGCCGCAGCGGCATTGGAACCATCACCCAACTGGATCCCACTCCCTTCGATTGCAAAATCGCAGGCGAGGTGAAAAATTTCAACGCAGACGACTACTTCGGTGTGCCGAAGGATGCCCGGCGCTCAGACCGCTACGTGCAATTCGCCGTCGCGGCCTCGAAAATGGCGATGGAGGACTCGGGGGTTGATGTTTCAAAAATCGACCCTCGCCGCTTCGGCGTGATGGTTGGCAGCGGCATCGGCGGCCTCTCAACCCTAGAGCGCGAGCACAAAACTTTCTTGGAGCGCGGCTCCAAGCGCGTCTCGCCATTCACGATTCCCATGATGATTTCCAACATCGCCAGTGGCATCATCTCGATGGAATTCGGCCTGCTCGGGCCGAACATGGTCATCGTCACCGCCTGCGCCACCTCCAATCACAACATTGGCGAAGCCTGGCGGATTATCAAATTCGGCGATGCAGACGC
>JBILPN010000473.1:0-3514 GCA_044373865.1 Luteolibacter sp.
TTTTGTGGGCCCCCCTCCCCACCCGCCCCCCCCCCGCCCCCCGCTTCTTGGGTTTCCGCTTACGCCGCCATGGCTCTGCGGCGGCGGGCGAGCAGGCCACCGGCACCCAGCGCGAGCAGGCCGAGGCTGGAGGGCTCGGGCACGGCGCTGAATTCCGTGAACGCGGCATTATTTACATTCAATCCCGCGATGGTTCCTCCCGTGTCTTTATCGAAGATCAGGCGGTTCACGGTCACGCTCTTATTTGACCCGACTACAGTTGCGCCGAGATCCAAGTAACCGATAGTCGTCGCACCACCCCGAATCGAGGAATCGGAGAACGAAACGACCACTTTCGACACACCCCTAACCGACCTGTCACCGAACCCAAACGCGGACGCCACACCGGCTATCACTACCCCGTTAGACCCCCCGACCCCATCGAAGGCGTATGCAAACGTCGAAGTACCGACCCGTATCCCCGCACTAAACTGATTTGCGAAACCGGCGATCTCATTATCTCCATCGCCCCCGAAGTCGGTCACGAGATGATTGCCCCCCGATGTTGAGATATAACTCCCCGTGAAGGTGATCTGCACCGTCGCCGCATTGGCTGCGGACGCACCCGCGATGGCGAGTGCCCCCACAGCGAAGCGTGGCAATTCGGTGGATCCCTGTCTTTTCATTTTCGTTTTCATATTTTTGTATATTTTCGCTTTTGTTTAGCTCCCGTCAGCGGACGCCGCTGGCGGTGAGAGTGTTTTCTTTTGGGGAAATGGTGATGGAGTGGGGACCTGATTGTCCCCTCTTCAGGCGGTGGGAGAGGAAGAGGCGACCGTAAGGTCGCCGCTCCTTATGGAAGAGCCGAGCTCGGCGCCGCGGCGGGCGCGGTGGAGGGTGGGATCGATGACGGCGCGCATGGCGGCGAGTTTTTCCGGCACGCCGAGGAAGGCGGCGAGCGGCGGCAGCGCCTCGTCCGGGCGGTGGACGAGGTCGGCGTAGGACACGCTCATGGCCGGGATGCCGCGGCCGGTGAGCCAGGTCTTGGCGTGGCGGACCTGCTGGCGGTAGGCCTTGCCGATGTCCGCGCCGGGCTGGGTGGGCTTGCCGAGGCGGGCGAGCATGCTGTCCTGGCTGGCGAGGATCTCGTCCATCTCGCGCTCCATGAAGAGGATGCGGTAGCGGGGAGTTTCTAGTTTTGAGTTTTCAGTTTTCAGTTGAAGAGGCAGAGCGGATAGGAGGGGGGCGACGACTTTGAGGGAGTGGCCGCGGGCTCCGGCGAGCCAGCTTTTGTCCGGGCTGGTGAGCAGGGCGGCGACTTGGTCGTGCTCGTAGTAGCCGTTTTGGTTGGAGTCGTCCGCCACGCGGCGGCCGTCGGTGAAGGCGGGCAGGCCGGCGGCTTCCAGCAGCTGCATCATCAGCGAGGTGCCGGAACGCGGCAGGCCGGAGACGAGGGTGATGAGGTCTTCCGGGGCCACGTCGGCAAGAGCCTCCGGCCGTGGTTGGAGCTCGGGCATCGGGCGGTTTTCCGGATCGTCGCCGCCGTGCAGCGGGCGGGCGGTGAGCTGGATGACCTCCGCGTGCATGGACTGCTGCAGCGCGGCGAGCCGCTCGCGGGAATGGCGCAGCCACAGCGCGGCCTGGCTCTGGCCGATGGCGTCGTGCTCAAGCCGCGCGATCTGGCCGAGCATGCGGAAGCCGGCGGCGAACAAGGGCGCCTGGGTGACGCAGGTGAGGAAGGCGTCCTTGGCCGCCGCCAGCTCGCCGAGGCGGTAGTGGGCGAGCCCCAGCAGGTAGTGGCCTTTTGGCTGGAAGTAGAGCAGCCCGAGCGAGGTGCGGGCGTAGCGGATGACGCTCTCGAAATCCCGTGCGGCGAGCGCGGCGCGGGCCATGCCGAGCAAGGGGCCGGGCGCTTCTGCATCGATGGCGAGGGCTTCCTCGAAGGCGGCGCGCGATTCGTCCCAACGCTGGAGCCGCTGCAGCACCTCGCCACGCAGGGTGAGCGCGTTGCGGCGTGCGCCGAAGTCGCTATCCATTTGCTCGAGCTTGGTCAGGGCGTCCTCGTAACGTTTCTCGGCGAGGTCGGCGCAGGCCTCCATGTGGCGCAGGGCAAACAGGTTCGGTCGGGACTTGGCGATCAGCTCGCGGCGCTCGCGGCCGAATTTTTCCTTGTCCGCGTCGATCATCGCCTCGACGCGCTCCTTTTCCGCCTGTTGGGCTTCCTCGGTGTCGAGCTGGAGTTCCTGGAGGGTGGCGATGGCCTCGCTGGCTTCCTGCATCCGGCGCTCGCAGACGGTGGTGACCATGGCGCGCAGCTCGGCGCTGCGGCCCTGGCTTTGGTAACAGCTAGAGAGCTTGAAGCCGAAGCGGTGCTCCAGCGGCCAGGTCTGGTAGAGGCGCTCGAGAAGGGTCACGGCCTCGGCGTAGTAGCCACCGTCGATCCAGGCCTGGGCGAGGTTGTAGTCGAGCTCGCGCACGGTTTGCTCGATGGCCTTGGATTGGTCGGCATCCGGCTCGTCGATGTAGCCGAGGGCGACGAGCTGCTGGAGCGCGGCCTTGGAGTCGGCGGCGGAAATCTGCTTGTCCGGCGGGTGCATGCCGTGGTCGCCGGGCACCGCGTCCCAGCTGGGGATGCGCGCGATTTCCGTGGGCGGGTTTTCATAAATATCGATCAGCACCTTGCCATCCATGTCCTCGCCGACCGGCAGGCCGAAGAGGTGGAGCAGGGTCGGGCAGATATCGATGAGGCTGGCGCCGAAGACGCGCTCGTCCTGGCGGATGCCGGGGCCCATGGCGGCGAAGATGCCGAACTGGCGGTGCTCGGCGGCCGGGCCGGCGGGCTCGCGCGGGATGTTGCTCAGGCGCAGGTCGTCCGGGTGGAAGCCGTGGTCGGACATCAGGATCACGGTGCTGTCCTCGCCGGCCAGATCGAGCAGGCAGCCGAGCATGGCATCATGATAGACATAGCCCATTTCCACGCAGTGGTTGAAGACTTGGAAGTCCCAGTCGCTCACCTGCGGCCGCTGCGGCGGGTGGTACTTCATGAAAGCGTGGCCGAAGTGGTCGATGGCGTCGTAGTAAACGCACATCAGATCCCACGGCTCATTCTGGATCAGCGCGGTGGCGGCGGAGTGGACGCTGGTGCAATCGGCGATGATCTTGGCGAGCGACTGGACGCGCGGGTCCTTCTGCGCCTTGTCGAGGTCCTCACGGCTCATGCCATCGAGGCCGGGGAGGAAGGGGCGCAGGTCGTCCTCGGTCAGCTCCGCCGGGTGGAAACGCAGGTCCTTGAGGTGGCGGACCAGCCGCTCGGGGTGGATGGTTTCCGGCTTGAGCGGCCACGTTTCCGGATCGTAGGCGTTGCCGTGGGCCTTCTGGTAGTCGTCGGAAACCATCACGCCGTGGCTGAGCGGCTCGGCGGGGTTGGACGGCCACCAGCCGACGGTGATGGTGTTTTTCCCCTGCTGGTTGAGGATGTTCCAGATCGCCTTGGTCTTGCGCGAGAGATTGGTGATCGGGCGGATGCCGCCGGTGA
>JBILPN010000474.1:0-3507 GCA_044373865.1 Luteolibacter sp.
GTGAATCACCATGGCATTGAAGTTTTTGATTGCCCCAGACAAATTCAAAGGATCGATCAGCGCTTGTGCTGCGGCGGATGCGATGGCGGCAGGTTTGCACCGCCAATTTCCTGATGCGGAACTCGACCGGTGTCCGATTGCTGACGGTGGCGAGGGTTTCATGGAAACCTTGGCTCCCACACTTGGTGCGCGGTGGATCTGCTGTCCGGCCGTGGACCCGCTTGGGCGGAGCATTGAGAGTCGCTATTTACTAGCAGAGACCGCGCAGGGGCTGACTGCGGTTCTTGAGATGGCAGAAACCTCGGGTTTATGGCGTCTCAGTGCCACGGAGCGCAGGCCGTGTGAGAGCAGCACGCGTGGAACAGGCATTCAGATGGCGCACGCGATCATGACCCATGGGGTGGATCAAATCATTTTGGGTTTGGGTGGAAGCGCGACGAATGATGGAGGCAGCGGGATGGCTGCGGCCCTTGGGATTGCGTTTCTAGATTCTAACGGTCAATCATTGGATCCGCGTGCTTCAAACTTAAGTGAGGTGAGGCGCGTTGATTTCTCGGGGCGGATTGCGCTGCCGGAAATCATCGCGGCCTGCGATGTGGATAATCCTCTGTTGGGTTCGCGGGGTGCCACGGCAGTTTACTCAGGGCAAAAGGGTGCGACTGAGCAAGATAAGGCAATGTTGGAATCCGCGCTGGCTCATCTCGTGATGCTCACTGAAGGACGTGATGTGGCGGATGCGCCGGGTGCGGGTGCTGCGGGGGGGCTTGGTTATGGTTTGTTGCATTTTGCTGGAGCGCGGTTGATCTCCGGCTTTGATTTAGTTTCTAATCTATTAGGTCTCGGTGAGCGGATTGCTCGCGCGGATTGGGTTCTCACTGGAGAGGGTTCTTTGGATGCGCAGAGTTTGGCAGGCAAGGGACCGGTTGCGCTTGCCCGGATGGCACAAAGTTTGGGCAAACCTGTGACAGCATTTTGTGGTGTGGCGGACGATGCTGTCCGTGGCAGTGGTATTTTTCAATCGGTGCATGCCTTGGCGGATTCAGGCTTGCCAATGGATCAACTCATCCGGGACGCTGCGCCGCTTCTGACAGAACGTGTTGCAAACGCTAATTTTTTGAAGCTATGAACAAGACCCCATTCATCACCGAGACGGAAGCCATCAAGGAGGATTTTAAAGGCCGCACTAATTTCTGGATGTGCCGCCCAGAGATCACACATGCAAAGGGCTTGCAAGTTTGCCGTGCGGTCTTGCCCGCTGGAGAAGGCCATGAATTCCACCACCATCCTGAGTTGGAGGAAGTGATCTATGTTCTTGAAGGAGAAGTCGAACAGTGGGTGGGTGAGGAAAAACAGGTTCTATCCGTAGGTGAAGTCGCGCACATGCTGCCAGGGGTGGTGCATGCCACTTTTAACGTCAGCGACAAGGATGCGGTGATTCTCGCCATTCTAACGCCAGGCTCGCAGCAGGGAGTATTTCTGGTGGATGTGAGTGGCGAGGAGCCGTGGGCGTCGCTACGGAATTGCTAGGCTCTGAAGTCGGACGGACGGCATCCAATCCATTTGTAGAAGGTATTTGAGAATGTGAATGCGCTTTCAAATCCTACTGCGTGCGCGATGACCTCCACTTTGTCATCGGTGATGGTTAGCAAGTGTCGGGCTCGTTGAAGCCGGAGGTGCGTGAGGTGTTGCATGGGACTTCGTCCAAGTTCTTTACGACAAAGTCTGCGCAGGTGTTCGCCGCTGATGCAGGCGATTCCAGCTAACTCGTCCAAGGTCCACGTGCGGGCAAGGTCAATTTCCACTCTTTGCCAAACGCGCCAAAGCCGGTCGTCCGAGCTGTGAGGTTGGGCGAAGCGTAGCACATAGTGGTGAAGTAACTCGCTCCAATGGTGGAGGGCGGAAGCGCCGTTTGCCGCGCAGCATTCCGCGTGCAGTCCTTCAATAGCAGCCTTGAGCGGTGCTGTTTCAAACGAGCCGGTCACTGGTGAAATTGAAGAGAGAATCGGCCGAGTTTCACGGGCCTCGCGATAGCGGACCCAGGCAAAGCTCCAGGTTTTACCGGGAATGCATTTGAGCGCATTCATCACGAAGGGGGGTAGGAGACAGGCTTGGCCAGAACGGATCTTCTTCCACTGGCCGTCTGCTAGGATCACTCCTTCACCTTCTAAGCAGGCAAGCATGAACGTGCCGCTTTGATTGGTGCGGACGATTTCAAAAGGAGCCTCTGCATTCATGATGCCGCAGTGGGAAATGTGGTGCTGGGCAAGCAATGGGCAAACCGGCCCGTCTTGCATCCAACCGCGTAGATCCGCCACATCCGCGCGGACGACGCGGTAACGAGTCGAGTTTCCAAGAATTTCGATGTCTTTTGGCGCATCGGTCGGGTCTTTCATGGCTGGCTTGTGCTGGGAAGATGACCGCAAATGTGGAATACGGATAGCTGAAAGTGGACGGATCCAGTGCTTTCAAACTCGACGCGGCCTGAAATGACGCCGAAACGAATGCATGCCAAATCCATGGACGGGAACAGGAAACCCTTACACACGTGAGGAAGTGATCGAGCGTTTCAACGACACGCTCTCAAAAGGCCAAGCCATCATTGCGGCTGGCGCGGGCTCAGGAATCAGTGCGAAATTTATCGAGAAGGGCGGTGCTGACCTCATCATCATCTACAACTCGGGGCGCTTTCGCATGATGGGTCACGGCTCGACTGCTGGCTTGATGGCCTACGGTGACGCGAATGCCATCGCCATGGAAATCGGCGAATACGAGGTGTTGCCAATCGTTGAGCAGATTCCGGTGATTTGCGGAGTGCACGCCACCGATCCGCGCCGTAGAATGTGGCATTGGCTTGGCCAAGTGAAGAATATGGGATTCTCGGGTGTGAACAATTTTCCCACACATACCATCGTTGACGGGCACTTCCGCGGAGTCTTGGAGGAAACTGGCATGAGTGTGAAAAAGGAGTTTGAGATGATCGGACTCGCACGCAAGATGGACCTGTTTTCGATCGTCTATGTTGGCACGCCAGAAGAAGCCGTTGAAATGGCAAGATCTGGTGCGGATGCGATCATTGCTCATGTTGGAACTACGGTAGGCGGCTCCATCGGAGTGACAAATGCAGTTGTTAGCTGGGAGGAGACAATACAGCGCACCCAGAGCATCATTGATGCCGCGAAAACGGTGCGTGATGATATCTTCTACTTGTGCCATGGCGGCCCGATTAACACGCCGGAGGATGCGGATCGTGTGATTCAGGCGACGGATTGCGTCGGCTTCGTAGGCGCTTCGAGCCTCGAGCGCATGGGAGTGGAGGAATCGTTGACGAACATCACCCGGCAATTCAAATCCATTTCCGTCAAACGGAAAAACTAAGCGCATGGCTACGATTGCGGTTCTCGGAACACTCGACTCGAAGGGCGCGGAGCATGCATTTGTTGCGGATTGTATTCGCGCGCGTGGGCATCGCGCCTTGCTGATCGATGTTGGTAGCGGCGCTCCGCCTAC
>JBILPN010000475.1:0-3502 GCA_044373865.1 Luteolibacter sp.
TTTACTTAACCAACTCGCCCTCGCGGCTCGCGACACGAAACAAGCAGTCACTTGGGACCCAAAAACGGAAAATGTCCTTGGAAACCGCGGACAAGCTGCGCACGCTCGCCTCGGCGCACGCGTCGATGTTTAAACCCCTTGAAATTCCATCCTTCCTGCTCAAGTTCCACCATGGCCACCGAATCCACACCACACGATAACAAGTTGGCGCTCACCTACGGCGCAATCCTCCTCCGCCTCTGGCTCGCCATCCGGGCCATTCAGACGGGGCTCGAGAAATTCTCCGGAACCCGCATCACCGACAAAGCCGTATCCGTGGATGGTGCGGTCAACGAATATGGCCTCTCTGCCGCCACCGCCACCAAGCAATATGCCATCTCCAACTACAGCGGCGTGCCAGATGCTCTGATGGACAAATTCAAGGCGGAACCGCTCATGATGGGCTTTGGGCTGAAAATCTACGATGCCATCCTCGGCCCCGCTCTCATCCTGCTCGGCTTCGCCATCCTGCTTGGCATCGCCAGCCGCACCTCTCTCTTCCTCCTCGGGCTGCTCTACATCAGTCTCACTTGGGGGCTCATTCTCATCAACCAAAACGACGGTGTCGCCTGGCTCGGCACGCACATGGTCCTCGTTGCCCTCGCTCTGATGCTGGCCGAGAACAATCGCTTCACCCTAACCAAGAAGTGGTAACTGCATGAACCCTCCTCCATCCCTCATCACACGCCGGAATTTCCTTGGGAAAACCGCCGCTGGCGCGGGTGCCGGCCTGGTCCTCGGCGCTCCTCACATCCTTCGCGCCGCCGACAGCACCGCCCCCTCCAACAAGATCAACATTGCCCTCGTCGGCATGGGGAAACAAGGCCGCGTCCTGTTCGAGGCCATGTCAAACATCCCGGGCCTCCATTTCCAAGCCGTTTGCGACATCTGGGATTACAATCTCAAAGGTGGCATGGCCAAGGTCCGCGCCCTCCAAGGCGAAGCTCCGAAAGGGTATGCCGACATCGACGAAATGCTTGCCTCCGAAAAAGGCCTGGACGCCGTCATCGTCGCAACCCCGGATTTTTGGCACTCGCCCCACACCGTGAAATGCCTCGAAGCTGGCCTCCACGTGTACTGTGAGAAAATGATGTCGAACACCATCGAAGGCGCACGCGCGATCGTCCGCGCCGCTGAAAAATCTGGCAAGCTCTGCCAAATCGGCCACCAGCGACGCAGCAATCCACGCTACCGCTACACCTTGGACAAACTCATCAAGGAGCACAAAATTTGCGGCCAAATCGTCAACATCAACGGCCAATGGAACCGAGCCGTCGCGTCATCTCAAGACCTTGGCTACAACCCGAAGCTCTTGATCAAACCGGACATCCTCCAGAAATACGGCTACAAGGACATGCACCAATTCATGAACTGGCGCACGTATCGCGACCTCTCCGGCGGCCCAATTTCTGATCTGGGTGCCCACCAAATCGACATTTTCGGCTGGTTTCTCGGCACTCCGCCGAAGTCAGTTTTCGCCTCTGGTGGCAATGATTACTTCAAGAACCGCGAGCACTTTGACAACGTCATGTGCATTTTTGAATACGACACCCCGCAAGGCGGAGTCCGCGCGTTCTACCAAGTTCTCACCACCACCAGCGCTGGCGGCGGCTTCTCGGAAAGCTTCATGGGCAGCGAGGCGACCATCAAAATTTCTGAAATCTCGTCCAGCTCGGCCATTTACCGCGAGGACAGCGCCCCATCGTGGGACGATCTCGTCAAACGCGGCATTCTCAAGCGGTCACCCGCCCCTCCCAAGCCCGCCCCCTCCGCCGATGCGGTCGCATCCTACGAATCCGCCGCGCCCGAAGTCTTTGAACTTCCCGGCGGCTTCAGCAAACCCGCGCACCAACCGCACCTGGAAAACTTCTTTGCCGCCATCCACGGCAAGGCAAAGTTGACCTGCGACGCGCGCCACGCGTTTGAAAGCGAGGCTCCAATCTACTGGGTCAATCCCTCCGCCCTCAGCAAACAACCAATCCAATTCACCGCCGAACACCTCTCCGTATGAAATATCAATCACTCCTTCCTGCTCTCTGCGCCCTTTCCGCACTCTCTCTCTCCAATTGCGGAGAAAAATCCGAGTCCGGTGCCGCCGCAACAAGCGCCGATGCTCCTGCAAGCGCTGCCTCCACTGGCACTCCTGGTGGTGTCCCTCTTGCCACCAACCTTCCACCCGAACTCATCGAAGGCACTCCTAAGCCGATGAATGTTCCTAACTTGGTGCAAGCGCCCACTCAAGCCCCTGAATTCCTCGTCCCAGAAGGCACCACGCTCCTCTCAAAGGGCAAACCCGTCACCAGCAGCGATGACAATCCCATCATTGGCGATCTCACTCTCGTCACCGATGGCGACAAGGAAGCTGGCGAGGGCTACTTTGTCGAACTTCTCGACGGCCCGCAGTGGGTGCAAATCGACCTCGAACAAAGTGCTTCTCTCTCCGCCATCTGGATCTGGCATTTCCATTCGCAAAAACGTGCTTATCACGACGTGGTGGTGCAGGTGTCGGATGACCCGGAATTCAAAACCGGCGTCACCACCCTTTATAACAACGATTATGACAAATCCTCCAGCTTTGGCCTCGGCTCAGACCGCCCATACGTGGAAAGCCGCTTCGGTCTGATCGCCGATGCAAAGGGCACGAAAGCCCGCTACGTCCGCCTTCACAGCAATGGCAGCACCTCCAACGAGATGAACCATTACATCGAAGTTGAAGTTTTCGGCAAGGCCTCCACCACGGTCAACTGATCCGCGCCGGCAGGCCCAAAAAATTCACCTCCACCACTCCCAACTCGCGGGGTGGTGGAGCTCAATCAAACACCAAACGGAACCCCAAATCCGCGCGGCGAAGCGAGCGATCAAGGACCCATTCGCGCGACAATGCATTGCTTGTTGGCCTCAAGTAGGAGCCCCCGATCACAACCCAGCATTTTTCACCAAGCGGATTCAAGGGATTGGGTGAAGGCTCAGCCGTCCACTCACAAACTGAGCCAGCCATTCCAATCAAGCCGCTGGGAGTCCGGTCATTCAACTGCGAGGAAACCGGCAACCACGGCCCCGACTCCATCTTCGCGGGATTCTCCACCGAGCTGCTAAGTGCGGCGAACCACTCCTGTTGCGTTGGCAAACGACCTTTTTTCCACTCGGCGTAAGCCACAGCATCCCACCAATCCACACCCACAAGCGGCGAATCCAATGTCACCGCTTGCCCCTGCCAAATCTGGTTTGCCTTGGCCGCAGCCAACAAGGCCGGCCAATCATCCGGCACATGCGTGACCTTCCCGCTCGCCGCTTGCGCCGCATGGTCGAAAATTTTCTCATGCCCCTCTTGCGACAAGGTCTCTAAAATCTCCAAAAACTCGGCGTATTGACCGATCGTCACCTCAGTCGCAGCGATCTTGAAGCCAGCCGTGCGCGCACTCGCTCCATCCGGCGTCGCATACTCACCCGCCGCCACCGCCAC
>JBILPN010000037.1:0-11984 GCA_044373865.1 Luteolibacter sp.
GCTAAACTTCCTCACAGAAATCATATCCGTAGCTCTCGTGGATAAAGGCCTATACCCATAAGGCACCGAATCCCATCCTTGGAGCATCGTATCAAATGTCATCACAATCTGTTTTGCTGACACTGGTACCCGCTCGACAAAATCAAAAATTTTCGTGCGATACTCAAGCCGAGTCCGCCCGTTGCAGAAGACTGGCATCATAAAATAGCCATCAGTTAAAATCTCCGACCACGCTGGATCCTTGCCATCAAAATACACTCTCAACAATTCGTCCGCCTCATTCGCACACCCGAACAGACGAAACCCCGCAACACACGAGGCAATCGTCTTTGCTTTCTCAACCCCGTCCACAATCTGGAATTCATCACAGGTTAACAAGCTTCTCCATGCCTCGTCGCCAGTTTCCGAGATACCAAATAGAACCGACAGCTCTGCACGTGCCCGCTTTAGAACTAAGCTTCCCGGGCGCACCCGCAAACCGGCCCTGATTCTACGCTCAGCCTCTTGAATCTGCCCCAAATCTCGATAGATGTCAGCAACTCGTAAAACAATCCCATCTCTTTCCGCGCTTGCCCCTTGCAAGGACATTAGAATCTTCAAACTTCGCAACGCTTCCCCCCACTCTCCACATAGGATGGCAAGTTCAGCATATTCCACATGAATCTTCTGACTCAATGGGTATTTCGCAACAAAGTTGCGAAACGTCGTGCGAGCCTTGGTAAAATCCTTCCGCTTTCTTAGTTTCGCAAAGAGCCGCAGTGTCCGTTCAACGGCTTCCAATTCTCTCTTTTTGATAGGATCATTGTCACTCATCGATTCAAAATGGGTTTGTCAAAAAAAACATCGTCATCACTCTTCGCTCCGCCAGCAATAACGAAGCCATTTCAGAAAACGAGTCTATAATTTCGACGTGCGAGCGCTCGAAAATGAACGACGACTAAAGATCCGCCCCCTCGAACTCACTGCCGCTGTGCCGCTCGATGCGCTCAAGAGTGCTAGACCCACTCTGCGTAGAACAAAACCATTTCACCCATCCTCCTAGCGCAAGTTTCAACATGGAATAGGCAAACCACCCCCGCGAGAATCTCACTCAAGCCCGCGCTCACTGACCTCTTGTTCATCCCAACCAAGGTAGTGGCCGAGCTCGTGGAGGAAAGTCGTGCCGACTTCGTCTCGGTAGTCATGTTCATCGCTGCCAGTCCACTCCCAGATGTTGATTAGAAACAGCCGGATGCGTGGCAGCTCGTCTGGCCCCGCCTCATCCATCGCGCTTGGTCCTTCGAACAAACCGAGCTCGTCGCCATCCAACTGCCCATCATAGGCACCAATGCCAGGCTTTTCCTCAAAGGAAATGCTGACCTTTCCGGCAGCATCCTGAATGTCTGCTGGCAGCACCTTGAGCAGTGACTTCAACTCCTCGTCCGCCCAAGCGCTCAATGTTTCAAATTCCATGCGCCCGGCTTAGCCGCATCCGCCGCGAGTCACAAGCACCTTAGCCAATTTTTGCAATTTGTTTCGCGCCCCCACCACCCGCGCACATCTTGCTATTCCTCCAGTTTTGCACAAACGCATTGCACACCCGTCGGATTGGTAGAAACTCTGCCTGCCCATGAGTCCTGATTTCATCCGCGAAGCTCTCCGCCAAGTCCGTTACCCCGGTTTTTCCCGGGACATCATCTCGTTTGGCCTCGTCAAAGACGTTCGCTGCGAGCCCGGATTGGTGACGGTGAAAATCGAAGTGGCCACCCAAGACGCAAAAGTCCCCGCACAGATCTTTCAAGACTGCCACAGCATCCTCGACCCACTGCCAGACATCGGCACCGTGAAAGTCGAAATCGACGTAAAGGAGGCCTCACCAGCCGCCGGCGGCATGGGTGGATCCGTCGGAAAATCCTCCATTCCCGGCGTGAAACGCGTGATCGCAGTCGCTTCCGGCAAGGGTGGGGTCGGAAAATCCACGGTTGCCGCCAATCTCGCCGTCGCCCTGGCTGCCACCGGCGCAAAAGTCGGACTCTGCGATTGCGACCTTTACGGGCCTTCCGTCGCCCAAATGTTTGGCGTCAACGAGCGCCCCATGGCCAACGAGCAGGACGAAATCATCCCACTAGAAGCCCACGGCCTGAAATTGATGTCCATGGGATTTCTCCTCGAAGACCGCTCGCCCGTGATCGTTCGCGGCCCGATGGCCACTCGCTACACGCAACAATTTCTCCGCCAAGTCGCATGGGAGGACCTGGATTACCTCGTGCTCGACCTGCCACCCGGCACCGGCGACATCCAACTCACCATCGTCCAAACTGTCACCGTCGATGGCACGATCATCGTCACCACCCCACAAGAAGTCGCGCTGATTGACGCTCGCAAGGCGGTCTCGATGTTCGCCAAGGTGAATGTCCCGATTTTAGGCCTGATTGAAAATATGTCATGGTTCGAGTGCGACGCCGGCAAACGCTACCACCTCTTCGGCAAGGAAGGCGGCGTCCGGGAGGCCGCCGATCTCAACGTGCCGCTGCTCGGGCAAATCCCAATCGATATCGAGACACGTGAGCGCGGTGACTCGGGCGCACCGATCGCCCTTCTGCCCCCAGCGCAAAACAAAGTTTCTGCCGCCTTCCACTCGGTTGCCGCCGCCATCCGCAGCCGCGTCCCCGTCTAGCACTCCACCACGCCATGAGCGAGAAACTTGGCCCAGACCACATGCTCACCGACCACGGGGGCATCGTGAAAGTCACGCCAGACCTCGTAAATGCGCGCCTTGAGGTGGATTTCGACCCGGCTCAACTCAGCGAAAACCAAGTCCGCGAGCTCATCCGCGAACACAGCGCCCAAGTCGCCTCCGCCCTCCAAAAAAGCATCTTCCGCTTGGAGGGCAGCGCCTGCGAGGCCTGTGCCCAGAAACTGGAAAAACGCATCAAAAAAATCCCCGGTGTCCGCCGCGCCACAGCCACCTACATCGGCAAGGTGCTCACCGTCAGCTTCGATTCCGGACTCGCCACCGAGGCCGGCATCGCCCGTGGTGTCATGAACGCCGGCGCCAGCATCCACCCGCTCGCGCCTACCACCCTCCCCCGCCCCGCCCTCTGGGAACGCATCCGCCACGGTGAACTCAACGAGGAAATTTCCTGCGGCCTCGGGCTCGGCTTCCTGATCGCCGCCACATGGGTGGAAAAATCTGTAGGTGTCGGGACTTTCAGCAACGCGCTTTACCTCGCCGCCTACCTCTTCACCGGCCAGCAAGGCGTGCGCGCCGCCCTTGCTTCGCTCCGCGAGCGAGTGCTAGACGTGGACGTTCTGATGGTGCTGGCCGCTCTTGGCGCGGCGATCATCGGCGCACCATTCGAGGGCGCACTGTTGTTATTTTTGTTCAGCTTCTCAAACGTCCTGCAACGCCATGCCATGGACCGCACGCAGCGCGCCATCGAGAGTTTGCTCAAACTTCGGCCCGGCGAGGCACTCGTAAAACGCCCCCTCGGACCGGAAAAAATTCCTGTCGAAGCCGTGGCGATTGGCGACATCGTGATCGTCCGCCCCGGCGAGCAAATCCCAGTGGACGGCATCATTTGCGAAGGCAGCACCCATGTGGACGAATCCTCGCTCACAGGTGAATCCATGCCTCGCGCCAAAACCCTTGGCAGCCCACTCTTCGCAGGCTCCATCAACCAGAGCGGCGGCGTCGAAATCCGCGTCACCAAACGCTCAGAGGACTCGACGCTCTCACGCATGGTAAAACTCGTCGCCGAGGCCCAAGCCGAAAAATCTGGAACCCAACGCTTCCTCGAAAAAGCCGAGCAATATTATGCGATCGGCGTCATTCTCTTCACCGCCGGAGTTTTCCTGATTCCATTTCTCCTCCTTGGCGAGAGTTTCGGCACCGCGTTCTACCGTGCCATGACGATCATGGTCGTCGCCTCACCCTGCGCGCTGATCATCAGCACCCCCGCCACGGTCCTCTCTGCCATCGGCGGCGCGGCCCGGCGCGGCATCCTCATCAAGGGCGGATCTCACTTGGAACGCGCGGCGAAAATTGACATCGTAGCCATCGACAAAACCGGCACCCTCACGGTCGGGAAACCCTCACTCACGGAAATTGTCAGTCCCGCTGGCATCCACCCGCTTAGCCAGGCCCTCACTCCCGAAGTGGCGGACCTGCTTGCCGCCGCCGCCGCTCTCGAAGCCAAGTCCGAACACCCGCTCGCCCACGCAATCGTCAAGAGCGCGAGTGACTTAGGCATTTCCCCCGCCCCCGCGACCGACTTCCAATCCACCGCAGGAAAAGGCGCGGAAGCCACGATCCAAGCGGTCCGCTATCTCATCGGCAGCGAGCGGCTTTTCTCGGAACTGAAGGCGGCTGGCATGGACGCGCTCGCACCATTTTCTCAAAAACTCCAAGCCGAGGGAAAAACCTGCGTCTGGCTGGGAACCCGCACTGGCGACGACGTGAAAGCCGCCGCGGTGCTGGTCATGGCCGACACCATCCGCCCGGAGGCTCGCAACCTTGCCCACCAACTCCACCAGCTTGGCGTCAAAAAAATCGTCATGCTCACCGGGGATCATCACCTCGTCGCCATGGCCATCGCCCGCGAGGCCATGGTGGATGAGGTCCGCGCCGAGTTGCTCCCGGAAGATAAGCTGGAGGTGATCCGCCAACTGAAACTCGAAGGCAGCGTGATGATGATCGGCGACGGCGTGAATGACGCTCCCGCCCTAGCCATGGCAGACATCGGCATGGCCATGGGAGCCGCTGGAACGGACGTCGCCATGGAAACCGCGGACGTCGTCCTCATGGGCGACCGCCTGGAAAACATCCCGCTGCTGCTCGCACACGCACGCCGGGCTCGCTCGATCCTCCTGCAAAATTTGATCTTCGCGAGTGCCGTTATCGCTCTATTGGTCATCGCCGCGCTTGGCTTTGCCCTGCCACTCCCGCTCGGCGTGATCGGCCACGAGGGCAGCACGGTCCTGGTTTGCCTCAATGGGCTGCGGCTCTTGATGATTGCGAAATCGTCATCATCCCTGAATCCTGCGATTGCGCAGTCCACAGAAAATCCCTAGCTTTCGCGCGTGATCCGCCCTGTCGATTTTCTCCTGGATTTTCTCAATGCCGAACAAGCGCGCGGCACCACGCACGTCCACCTCGACGAGGGCGCGCGCGACGCCCTGCGCGAGCTTTTCCTGCGAGCCAAGGGCCAAACTTCACCTGCACCCGCACCCGCGCCGGGCGGCAAGGCGCAGCCAGCCATCGACCTCACCCCCGAGGATCCCGCACCGAAACCCGCGCCGGTGGTCGCCACCCTCACCGTCACCGGGACCACTCGCAGCGAGCAACTGGAATCTCTCCACCGCCAGGCCACCAATTGGCCGCCCGCCAAATCCCTTGGCTCCCTGCGCGAGATCATGGTCTTCGCCAGCGGAAGCCCGGATGCCAAAATCATGCTGGTCACCGACGCTCCAGGCTACCATGAGGAACGCGCGCTCACGCCCTTCGCCGGACCAACAGGCGAGAAACTTGATGCAATCCTCGTCGCAATGGGCCTGTCCCGCGAGCGAGTTTACATCTCCCATCTCGTCAAATTCCGCCCCGTCACCCCCAAGCAAGCGACCAACAACCGCCAATTGACTCCAGAGGAATTCGCCGCCTTCCTCCCGATCCTCCGTGAAGAGGTGAACATCATCCGCCCAAGCTGCATCATCGCTCTCGGCGAATCCACCGCGCAAGGACTCCTGAGCGCCGCCTCATCCGAGCCGCTGCAAGGGACTTGGCAAAATTTCCAAGGCACGCCCGTCCGCGTATCTCTCAATCCCAGCTGCCTCCTGCGATCCACCCCCGATCTCTCCGTCAGACGCCAGCTTTGGGAGGACATGCTCGCCGTCATGGAGAAGCTCGACATGCCCATCTCCCCCAAGCAGCGCGGGTTTTTCCTGCCGAAACCTTAGCTCTCGCCAGGCCTCATTTGCCCCCGCCCTTCTCGCCCAAAAGCTTGATCGGCTTGGGAACCTGCTTCCTGCGCAAACCAAATTGCCGGACGGCATAGCGCTGCAAATGCGCCTTCGCCGCAGCGATGTCATCCGTGAAAAAGATCAATTCCGGATCTTCCGGACTGATCATCCCCTGCTCCGCCATCCGCCCCACAAAATCCATCAAAGGCTGCCAGTAGTCTTTCCCCATCAAAACAATCGGGAAAATCCGCAATTTCCCGGTCTGAATCAAGGTCATGGTCTCAAACATCTCATCCAAGGTCCCCGCACCACCCGGCATCACCACGAAGGCGTAGGAATACTTTACCAAAACCACCTTCCGCGTGAAAAAATAGGACATGGTGACAGAACGCTGCACATACGGATTGAGAACTTGCTCAAAGGGCAACTCGATGTTGACGCCCAACGAGCGACCTCCCGCCTCAAACGCTCCTTGATTCGCCGCCTGCATGATGCCCGGCCCGCCGCCAGTGATCACCGTAAATCCCAACTGCGCACACGCCTCACCCATTTCCCGCGCCATTTCATAATAGCGCGTCCCCGGCGGTGTCCGCGCCGACCCAAAAATCGTCACGCATGGCCCTGCAAACTGCAAAGCTCGGAATCCCCTCAACAAATCACGGGATACCCGAAACAAGGTCCACAAACTCGCCACCCGCGAACTCGGCCCCGACAGCAAGGAACGCTCGGGATTCTCCAACTCAAATAACTCCTGCTCAACAATTTCCTTCGGAGTGATCTTCTGATTCTCTCCCATAACCGGGCATTCTGGGCATTCGGGTGTGTTCACCCCTCTTGCTTACATGGTTTTCCCCTTCTTGGAAAAAACAAAAACGCGCCCGGCACCAATGAACCGGACGCGCTCACAAATGAACTTCAATCGGAAATCACGCTGCGAAATTTGCCGCAACCACATCCCAGTTCACCACGCTCCAAAACGCGGCGATGTAATCCGGGCGGCGGTTCTGGTAGTGCAGGTAATACGCATGCTCCCAAACATCCAAGCCAAGAAGCGGCTTGCCACCGCATCCACCGAATTCTGGGCCCATCTCCGGGTGATCTTGATTTGCTGTGGAACAAACGCACAAGGAGCCGTCCGCTTTCTTGCTCAACCACGCCCAACCCGAACCAAACCGAGTCACCCCAGCCTTGGCAAATGCCTCTTTGAACGCGTCAAACGAGCCAAACGCCTTGTCAATCGCCTCCGCGAGCTCACCGCTCGGCGCACTCGCACCGCCTGGCGCAATGACTTTCCAGAAAAAACTGTGGTTCACGTGCCCACCTCCATTGTTCCGGACCGCCGTCCGAATCTCTTCCGGAACCGAGCCTAAATCCCGGATCAATTCGTCCGCTGACTTCGCTTCCAACTCTGGCTTGCCCGCCAACGCGTTGTTCAGGTTGGTGATGTAAGCATTGTGGTGCTTCGAATGGTGAATCTCCATCGTGCGCGCATCGATGTGAGGTTCCAACGCATCGTATGCATATCCGAGATCGGGGAGTGTGTGTGCCATGAGGTAAGGAGTTTGATTTGCGTATTGCCGATCCATT
Organism: Luteolibacter sp.; assembly: GCA_044373865.1. Classification (GTDB taxonomy): domain Bacteria; phylum Verrucomicrobiota; class Verrucomicrobiia; order Verrucomicrobiales; family Akkermansiaceae; genus Luteolibacter. The sequence goes on from JBILPN010000037.1 coordinate 7,525, forward strand.
CGATACGACGAACGGTCTCAGCGACGCCTCTACGAAACCGAGCCAGCTGCCACCCGCAAGGACAAAAACCAATGATTCCTCCAGAACTTCAACCCTATCTGCCGAAAATCGCCATCGCCCTCCTCGGAATCATCGTCGGCTGGCTCTTCGCGAAACTCCTTTCCTCCGGCAAACTCGCCGCCGCCGCAGAACGCCTCAAAGCCGAGGAACGCCGCACATCCGAAATCGAGGCTCGACTCGCTCAATCCACCGCAGTCGCCCAACGCAACGAACAAGACGCCCAGACCTTCCGCAACCAACTCACGGAAATCCGCTCGAAACTCGAAGGCGAAATGAAGGCCGCCGCCGAAAAACAAGCGCTCCTCGAACGCGCGGAAATCAAACTCTCCGCGACCTTCAAAGCCCTCTCCGCCGACGCACTCCGCGCCAGCACCGACCAATTCCTCCAACTCGCCAAATCTTCTCTGGCAACCCAAACCGAGGAGGCGAAATCTGAAATCGAAAAACGCAAAGTCGCCATCGAAACCCTCGTCAAACCAGTCGCGGACTCGCTCGGAAAATTCGAACTCAGAATCGGCGAAATCGAAAAAGCTCGCGAGGGAGCCTACGCGGAACTCAAGGCGCAAGTCCGCGCACTCGGCGAGGGACAACTCGGCCTCCAACGCGAAACCGCTTCTCTCGTCAAGGCCCTACGCCAACCCACCGGACGCGGCCAATGGGGCGAAATGCAACTCCGCCGCGTGGTGGAACTCGCTGGCATGCAACAACATTGCGATTTCGACCTGCAACACCACTCGACCACCGACGAGGGCAAAAAACTCCGCCCTGACATGGTTGTCCGCCTCCCCGGCGGCAAATCGATCGTCGTCGATTCCAAAACTCCCATGGATGCCTACCTCGACGCGCTCGAGGCGAATGAGGACGCGATCCGCGACGAGGCGCTGCAACGCCACGCACGCCAAGTCCGGACTCACATCCTGCAGCTCTCATCCAAGAACTACACCGCGCAATTCGCACAAACTCCGGAGTTTACCGTTCTTTTCCTCCCGAGCGAATCGTTTTTCTCCGCCGCTCTCCAATGCGATCCCGGGCTCATCGAGCGCGGCGTCAACGAGGGGGTCATCCTCGCCACCCCCACCACGCTGATCGCTCTCCTCCGCGCCGTCGCCTACGGCTGGCGCCAAGAATCCATCGCTGAAAATGCCCGCGAAATCTCCGAACTTGGCCGCACACTCCACGAGCGCCTCGGCAAACTCGCCGAACACTTTTCGAAACTCGGCCGCTCGCTCGGCAACGCGGTGGAACATTACAACTCGGCCGTCGGATCATTTGAAACTCGCGTGCTAAGCACCGCTCGCAAGTTTGAGGAACTCAAAGCCACTCCTGAGTCCGCACAACTCACCCACCTCGAACCCATCGACCACACGCCGCGCAGTGTCCAAGCCTCCGGGGCTCCTCCCGCCGCGATGGCCGCCCTCGCACGTGCCAGTGAAGTTTCCGCACGCCATCAGGAACCCAGCCTCGCCCCATCTTCACTTGCCTCGGACGCTGCCGCAGTGCTGCTCACCACCGACTTCGAGGAGGATTTCACCTTCGTCCCCAGCACGCCCGCCAGCGCTCGCAACGCCGCCGCAGACCTGCGATCGGCCATGGATTGAGGCAAGATCTTCAACCGCTCTCCTTCGCACCACATGCTACCCGCACTCACCGGCCAATCGCCTGACTCGCTCGCCTCATGGCTCAAAGACGCGGGCGAACCTGCCTTCCGCTCGAATCAAATCCTCGAATGGGTCTGGAAAAAAAAGGTCACCTCCTACGAGGCAATGACCAATCTGCCCGCCACTCTCCGCGCGAAACTCAGCACCGCTTTCCGCCTCACCGCTCTCGAACACAGCACGACCCAAGGCTCCGCTGACACAACTCGCAAATTCCTCTTCCGCCTCCACGACGGCCGCTACGTGGAAAGCGTCCTGATCCCCGCAAATCCAGCACTTTACGGCGAAAAATCAGACCGCCGCACGCTCTGTGTCTCGTCTCAAGTCGGTTGCGCCTACGCCTGCAAATTTTGTGCCTCCGGCCTCGCCGGCTTCACTCGCAACCTCGACGCCGCAGAAATCGCCGGCCAAGTCCTTGCCGCTGAACAACTCTCCGGCGAGCGCGTGGACTCTCTCGTCTTCATGGGCATGGGGGAACCTCTCGCAAATCTCGACAACCTGCTCGCCGCCATCGCTCTCATCACCGGAGAAAAAACCCTCCACCTCGGCGCTCGCCACCTCACCATCTCGACCTCCGGACTCGTCCCCCAAATCCGCAAACTCGCCGAGCACCCCCAACAAATCCGCCTCGCGATCTCACTCCACGGCGCAACCGATGAGGTCCGCCAACAAATCATGCCGGTCAATAAAAAGTGGCCGGTCGCGGAACTCTTTGACGCACTCGACCACTGGAATTCCAAAAAATCCCAAAAACTCACTCTGGAATACATCCTCATCCAGAACGTCAACGACTCGCTCGAACAAGCCGCCATCCTCGCTCGCCACGCTCGCCGCCTCGGCGCGAAGGTCAACCTGATCCCTTACAACACGGTCGAAGGACTGGAATGGAAACGCCCACCCAACCAGCACTGCCGCGCGTTCCAGGAAATCCTGAAAAACGCCGGAATCACGGCCAATCTCCGCCTAGAAAAAGGCCACGATATCGACGCGGCCTGCGGCCAACTCCGCCTGAAACAGGAAACCGAGGATGGAATCATCCTCGCTCCTGCCAAACGGGAAAGCCCGAAAGCCCCCTCTCCTCCCGAGGCACTTGCACCTCAGGAGGACTGAGGCTCAACGACCCATCCAGCCACCATCCACCACCAGAATCTCCCCAGTGACATAGTTGGAGGCCGCACTGGATAGAAAAATCGCCGGTCCCTTGAAGTCTTCCGGATCGCCCCAACGCCCCGCTGGAATCCGTGCTAGAATCTGCTGTTGCCGCACGGGATCATTCCTCAAGGCCTCGGTATTATCCGTGGCGATGTATCCCGGTGCAATCGCATTCACCTGCACGCCGCGGCCCGCCCACTCGTTCGAGAGCGCTTTGGTCAACTGACCAATCGCTCCCTTGGATGCCGCGTAACCAGGGACCGTGATGCCTCCCTGAAAGGTCAATAAGGAGGCAGTAAAAATAATTTTCCCGGATCCTCGCTCCATCATTTTCGCACCGATCTCACGGCTCAAAATAAACGGCGCATTGAGGTTCACATCCAACACTCCAAACCACATTTCATCGGGGTGCTCTGCCGCTGGTGCTCGCTGGATCGTCCCGGCATTGTTGACGAGGATGTCCGGCGCACCATGCTTTGCTAAAAATTCCGCAGCAAAATTCTTCACCGCATCACGATTGGAAAAATCACAGGTGTAACCCGTGAACTGACGCCCCAAGGCGGTCACTGCTTTCTCGATCTCACTCCCACGCTCTTCGAGCGTTGCACTGACACCGATGATGTCTGCTCCAGCCTCAGCCAAGCCTTCTGCAATCGCAAAGCCAATGCCTCGCTTGCAACCGGTCACCAACGCGGTCTTGCCACTCAGTGAAAATTTTGTTAAAGAATTCATGTTTTGCTACAATTTAACAGGTGTTAGCGAAGCTCGTTGATGCCGACTTTATCCATATCCGTAAAGGCTTGGTTCTCACCTCCCATCGCCCACACAAAGCGATAGGCCGCCGTGCCACACCCGCAATGAATCGACCACGCTGGCGAAAGAACCGCCTGCTTGTCATGCACCCACAGCGGACGAGTCTCATCCGGCTCCCCCATCATGTGCAGAACGGCGTGCGCCGCTGGAACATCAAAATAACAATAAACCTCGCTGCGCCGCAAATGGGTGTGCGCAGGCATCGTATTCCAAACACTTCCCGCCTTGAACTCGGTGTAACCCATCACCAATTGGCAACTCTTGATGCCGTTCTCATGGATGTATTGGCAAATCGTCCGCTCGTTGCACTCTTCCTTGCTCCCCAACTCGACGCGATTGGCCTCCGCAGGTGTCGCCTTGGTGGTCGGATAGGCCGCATGCGCCGGGTAGCTGATGAGGTAAAACTCGGCCGGCGCACTCGCATCCGCACTGGCGAAATGGATCTCTTTGCTACCTCGCCCGATGTAAAGGCAATCGCATTTTTCCATGTCGAACGCAGTCCCATCCACACTCACGATCCCTTTGCCGGAAAAATTTAAAATCCCTATCTCACGACGCTCACAAAAATATTCGGCCCGGAGCTCGGCTCCGGCGGCCAGCTTGATCACCTCTGAGGTCGGAACCACAGAACCGACAATCGCACGGTCCAAATCGGTGTAAACCAATGTCAACTCACCCGGCTTGAAGAGTTCCTCCAAGAGGAAGGAATCCCGCAATCCTGCGGTGTCAAGAATCGAGGTTTCATGCGGCGATGGTGCGTGGATGACTTTCATGGGTATT
>JBILPN010000476.1:0-3492 GCA_044373865.1 Luteolibacter sp.
CTCTAACCGATTCAATCCAGGCAGCGCCATCACCATCGACTCTGGTGCCTCGCTCACCATCTCTGCCAACCAAGCGATCGGAACTCTAGCTGGCGCTGGCACCATGACCCTCAGCGCGGGAACGCTCAGCCTCGGCGGTGCCGCAAACACAAGCTTCTCCGGCATCATCACAGGCTCAGGCGCTCTCACCAAATCTGGCACGGGAACGCTCACGCTCTCCGGAGCAAACGACTACGCGGGTGCCACGAACATCACGGCGGGAACGCTCATCATCGGCGATGGAACCAGCGGCAGCGCAATCAACAGCGCATTCTCCGTCAGCGGAACCGGCAAAATTTCCGGTTCAGGTTCAATCGGTGCACTCACCGTCAGCACCGGCGGAACAATCGCTCCTGGAAATAGCCCGGGCGTGCTCTCCACCGGAGATTTTTCTCTCAGCGGTGGCTCGTTCCTAGCGGAAATTAACGGAAACTCCGCTGGCTCGGAATACGACCAACTCAGTGTCAGTGGCTCGGTCAATCTCGCCGGAGTTCTCGATCTCTCGCTCGGATTTATCCCTACGGAGAACGATTTCTTCTTCCTCATTCTCAATGATGGTTCGGATGCCATCACCGGAACTTTCACCGGCCTCGCCGAGAACTCATCCTTTTCTCAAGGGGGTTCTAGCTTCATCATCACCTATCTCGCAGACTATTCCAATAACAGCCTAACTGGAGGAAATGACGTGGCAATCATGGCCATTCCCGAGCCGTCATTCAGCTTGCTGTCATTGCTCGGAATCACCGCACTGCTCCGCCGCCGCCGCGGCTGACGTCTCACACAATCACCCCCTTCATGAATCACCCATCCCTTACATCACGTCGTCGCTCAATCGATGGATTCACCCTAGTTGAGCTGCTGGTTGTCATTTCCATCGTTGCGATTCTGGCTGCCGTCGCCATCGGATTCACTCAGCGCATCAGCGCTCGTGCATCCTCTGCCACCGCCATGTCCAATCTCCGCCAATGTGGAATCATTCTCATGACGAAGGCTTCGGAAAAAAATAACCAGCTCAGCTTCTTCAGCGGCGGGGCCAGCGGCGGCTTTGACCAACGGGCTTACAACATGATTCGTGAGTATTTTGGCAAACCTCAATCCATGTGGAACAACGAAATTCAAAATCGTGCTGAGTTGATGCACTGGAACCTAAAACGCGTCAAACCCGGAAATTTCCACTGGGATTGTTACGCCATCAACTTCACCGATGTCTCGGACTTCGGTGTCCAATGGCGGGTGGAAAACGGCCGCCCGGATGGCAGCAACGGTCGCGTGCTCTCAGTAAACTCGGTCACTCGCTCGGAATCTTACCCGATCCTGCTGGATTCTTCCACCTCCACCGGCAAGGAAATCTTCCGAGTCGGCATCAATGGCAACGAACTCCCCGGACTTCGCAATGAGGGCAAGGCACATGCCTTTTTTCTCGATGGCTCCGCCCGCGCGCTCAATAAAGCCGATCTAAGAAAAGCCGGCTTCTCAAGGGCCTACGACAACTCCACTCAGCCACCAAGGCTTATCACTTTGTGATCACTCCTTTCTTTCCCCACATGCACCGACGGAATGCTCTGAATTGCTTATTTTATCTAGCATGCATCACTTTCACTCCACTGGCTCACTCTCAAATCATTCCGCAACCGGTCAATGACAGCACCCGCCCAGGTGAGTTTATCCTACCTCATACGCCAACTCTATCCGCACCCTCCGCGGACTCGGAATTCTTCCGCAACACGCTCATCGACGCCGGAATCTCGGTCGCTCCCCACGCAAATGGCTCTGCCGCAACCTTTCAATTCCTCTCCGGAAATCTCCTGCAAGACTCGAAGGCGATCCCAACCGGGGAGGCCCATGTCATCCGCATCACTCCAGAGTCAATCCAGATTCTCGCCAGCACTCCGACCGGCCACTACTACGGCCTCCAATCAGTCATCCAACTGATCGAGGACGCCCGGCGCACCCATTCCCATTCCATCCGTTTTCATTGTCGCGAAATCTCGGACTCACCACGCTTCCACTGGCGCGGATTCATGCTCGACGAATCACGCCACTTCACTGGCACCGCTGGCGTAAAACGACTCTTGAGTGCCATGGCGCGCTACAAACTCAATCGCTTCCATTGGCACCTAACGGACTCGGCGGCTTGGCGCATTGAAATCAAAAAATATCCGGAACTCACTCGCATCGGCTCCCGCGGCAGCGAAACGGACCGCCGCCCGGACGCTCCCGCACAGTTCTACACTCAAGAACAAATCCGCGGTATCGTCGCATACGCGAAACGACGTGGCATCACGATCATCCCGGAAATTGACATGCCAGGGCACGCAGACGCCGCCGTGAAGGCTTATCCTGAACACGATGGCGGTGGCTACCGCAGCAAAACCGACCCTAACAAGTGGCCACATTTCACTTTCAATCCTGCAAAAATGGCAACTTTGCAGTTCCTCGATGATATCCTAGCTGAAGTCGCAGCCCTATTTCCCGAGGCCGAGGTGATTCATTTTGGGGGCGACGAGGTCCACTTCGGCTGGCACAACTGGCCGAAACTTCCTGAAGTGCAGGCTTTGATGAAAAAGGAAAATCTCGCTGACCTCGCTGCCGTGGAGACTTGGTTCAACCGACGCATGGCTTCCTCAATCAACCAACTCGGATTCAAAACGGGTGGCTGGGATGAAATCACCGCTCGCCATCTTGACCCTGAAAAAACGATGATCTGGTGGTGGCGTCATGACCAACCGGAGGTGCTAAAGCAAGCACTCGCCGCATCCTACCCTGTCATCCTCACTCCTCGCCTCCCTTGCTATTTTGACTTCGTCCAACATGAGACACACCAATTCGGACGCCGTTGGAATGGGTTCAATCCTCTTGATCACACCTATCAATTCCCCGCCGGCCTTCAACTCTCCGCCAGTGATGAAGCCAAAGTGCTCGGGATCCAAGCCTGTCTATGGACAGAGGCCACTCCAACTCAGGAACGCCGGGATTTTATGACGTGGCCACGGCTGATCGCTCTAGCAGAAGCGGCATGGACTCCGGAGTCAAAAAAGGATTTTGTCAGCTTCCAATCGCGCCTCGAACCCCAACTGCCATGGCTTAAGGCACACGGCTTCGACTACTACGACCCCTTTAAAAACTCCTTGGAAGTCGTTAACGCTCCGATCAAACAAAGTTACCTCGACGCGCCAGAACCTACGAAATAGCTTGCAAGCCTCGCCGCATTTTCCACTCGTCGCTAATCGTTCTTTCCGCCTCGGAAATCTGGCCCTAGACTCGCAGTGAACCTGTGACCATGCCCTCCCAAACCACCAGCGTCGTCATTGTTGAGGACGATCCCGGCATCCGCGAAATGCTCAGCCGCGTCTTAAAACGTGCTCCCGGCATCGAACTCCTCGCCGCGTTCGAAAATGGCGAAGCCGCTCTCGCGGGCATCCCAAAACTCAAGCCACGCGTGGTCATGATGGA
>JBILPN010000477.1:0-3488 GCA_044373865.1 Luteolibacter sp.
TTTGCCTGAACGCTACTTAGGGACGGAAGCTCTGGGAAGTGAAGCGCCTCGTAGTGAGCTGGTTGATCGAGGTTCGCCGATCTTCCTTCCGGTCGATACCCGATCCTAGTGTTAAGAGTGACGATTTTACCCTCCAGTTGGGTATGAGTGCGCGACAGAGACTGAAGCGCTTTCGTTAACGGATGCTCTGCGTCCGCTGCGGAGGCCCGGGTGAGCACCCGGACCCGACGATTCAGCGCGTTGATCGACTGGAGAAGATGCCTTGCCGATAGAACGGGCAGCGTTTCGTGAACCATTCCACCTTCAGAGTGTTGAAGGGTTCGCTTCAGGATTTCTTTGAAGAAGAGATTGAAGTTAAAATCTTGAAAATCGGAGGCCTGCCCTGCGAATACGTCATTCTTGTTCTTGAACGACAGGAACAGTTCGCATGGATGTCTGTTTTCATGAAAGACCGCTTGAGCGTAGTTCACGCGACCTCCGGCCCTTTGAATGTCCTTCACCAGACTCAGGCTGGGAATCACATTACTCCGACTCGCTGGACCAACCTCTGCATCATCACCCCAGATTCGCCTGAGAACATGAGGATTCTGCGTAAAGTGAAATTGCCGTATCAAGGGAGTCTCAACTGCTTCCGCATATTCCGCCAATTCGGTCGTCCCGGCATTCCACCAGACATTGTCGTCACGGTGGCCGCTGCTTAGCCGCCGCGTCGAAAGCTTGTGTGACAGTGACGAAAAATACCTGGCGCTATGGAAATAGACGCTTGTGGGATACTTGACGGTAGCGAACCGGCTGATCGTATCGAGTGCGGTGCTCAGCTCCTGATCGGTCAACTCCCCATAAAGAGCTTTATCCTCCTCTGTCAGGCCGTTTTGGCTGACGCGCCACAGGTGATGCCACCAGGTGCAGTCATTCGCTTGAACGGGTGCATCTCCGGAAGCCACGATGCAGAGCTGTGAAGTATTGGGTCCATCGGCGCAATGCAGAGGCCTCCACTCGCTCCCATGCGGCGGCATTTGGACAATATAGATCGTTAGAAGCGAGGTGGATATCTTCTCCGGGGAAATCTGGATGCAGACTTTTGCTCTCGCTTCAAGATTGCCCTGCGCCGGGATGCACCGCAGGACGACTGTCACGCCATCACGCGCTTCCACGGTGGCATCAACTTCGCATTCTGTTAGATTCTCATCATCGATCAAGGGAACGACGTCGGCATCGGTCGAAACAGGTGAACTGCTATAGTCCCGAATCAGCAGGCCAAGCTTACCCACGCCTTCGAGTGGAATTTTGGTGGTCCATTTTTCAAGGCCCCTTCCATGATCCTGCTCAAGAGTCAGCAAGGAAGCCACAAGACTTGAGGAAAACCCGAACAAACGAAATTGCTCGCCATTTTCATTCACCGCGCAGACCCGTCCGGATTTTCCGAACTCAGCGAGAAGTGATCGGAGGCCGATATACTGCCGCGTCTTCTTCTGGTTGAGCGTGGCAAATTCCTTGTCATTGCACTGGAGCGACCACTCTTCGAATCCTCCCGATTCCAGTTGAATCACACGCGCGTCGGAGTCTCTTACGGTGAGATTCTCGTGGGATCGAATCTCCGTCTGCCAGTCGTCTTCGGAATCGATGACGGTGGCTTGGACTCCCGGACGAAGCAGTTCGATTGCAGCGCCGCCCTTGAGTGCGATCACGATTCTAGGCCCCGTGTATTTCGGGGTGAAGCTGCAGCCGTCCTTCGATTCCTTGATCCCCTTGCTGGCTCGATAGTCGATATTCACCGGAGACTCATTGCATCGAAATCCCAGATGGTTGCTGATGCGTTCAAGCCCCTTCCAATACCAAAGGTCGCGGGTCACCGAGGCCGCATTGGTCGTGAGGCGAACGTGCAGAGGGTGAACTCCCGGCAGCAGCGTCTGAATTGCCTCCTGAAGGGCATCCTCTAAGTCCGCGCTGTAATCATAGACACCTTGGTCGTGTGACTGCAGCGCTGCGGTTCTTTCGAGCAGGATGGTCGATCCTGCGGAAACCTGAATGCCGATTTCCCCGGAATGCTGGTTCTTTGGAATGAATGCCTGAAAACCAAAGGTGCCGCCGTAGTGAAGATTCCTGCCATCACTCAGCACGGTAAATTGAACATCCTCGGTCGATTGGTAAATGCCAGCCTTGAGTGCGGGAGACAGGGTGGACTCAACGCCCTCGTGCGTAACAATGAGGGACTCCAGTCCGGGGCGCAGCGTGATCCCGGGCAGCACCTTGTAGGCACCGCGTATTTGCTCGAACTCGGAGTCATTGCTGGATGCGTCCAGGTTCATGACGAGCAGGTATTCACCCGGAGGCACAGTGGTTTCTTCTCCAATTCGGGTGGATTTTTCCCGCATGGTTTGCTCGTCGAAAACCCGGTAGGGCTCGTCAAGAGAGAGATTCGCTGTGAATTCCTGATCCGGATAGCCCGAAGCCACATTCTTCAATCGCACCTCGATTTTGCCCGCTCCGATTTCAAATTCTGACAAGCGTTCCTCAGTCACTGGAGAGTATTGGCTGCCATTGACGAGCCAATAGGTTTGGTGCGAGGTGAGCTTCCCGGGCTGCTTGGGAAGCACCAATTCGAAGACTCCGTGCACCATGGAAAACGAGACATACGGCGACTTGAGGGTGACCTGCCGCCCGCCACCCTCGAACGCGTGCTTCATGGGTTGGACCAGGTGGGCAGGAAGAATCTCGTAGCGGTTGTAGACGCAGCCTGAAATGAGACGATGAACCACGATTGGCCCCACCTGAGTAAGCAGAATGCTCCTGAGGTTCGGTTGACCGTGCGTATGAGATGCCAGATCTATGGCAAATCGCTGTAAGGCTCTGGGGTCATCTAGGTCAGGCAACGGATGGATTCGCAGCGTTGTTTGAATTCCCGCCCCGAGGGCTTCGGTCCAGCGATGGAGTATGGACGCTTGAGCCATCATGGGTGCGATGTTTATCCATGTCATTTCGGATACGTCTGGGGAAACGACCCCTAGTTTTCGGCACGCCGCTCTGAAGGCGTTCGATAGCCGCTCACGAGAAGCATTGTTTGACAGGTCGATATTCAGTTTATTGGCCAATGGATCCCAGAATCTAGCACCCTCGACAACCGATTGGGACGCCCCTGCTGCAATCGCATAGGCGGCAGCGGCCGGAGTGAGGATTTGCAGGAGATCAATGAGCGTGGTCAACCGACCGCTACAATGGTTGATCACATCCGCGATGCAGGATTCTTCCTCCTGCGCTGATAAAGGAAGCAGTCCCAAGGTAATGGGCCCCTCGCTTCCGGAAATGGCGTCAAGGATAGTCTGATTGGCTTTGAGGGGAAGCATGGGGATTTGATTTGAAAGAGTTGCTAAAGGGTTAAATTGCCTGCGAGTCAGCGAGCTTGGATTTGCGGTTGCGCGGCAACATCAGCCGCCGGAATTGGCATTCGTCACTCCTAACTAAATTGCACCGCACATGCCAATCACCTT
>JBILPN010000038.1:0-11930 GCA_044373865.1 Luteolibacter sp.
GAGTCGCAGGCATGATGTCACGGTGTTTGAAAAAGATGCGCGCATTGGCGGGCATTCGCACACAGTCATGGTCCCTGAGGGAGAGTCGGTGGTTCCTGTGGATACCGGATTCATGGTTTACAATGAGGTGACCTATCCGCTCCTCACACGTTTGTTCCGTGAGCTGGATGTGATCACCAAGCCAACTTCCATGTCCTTCAGCGTGCAACACGTCGCCGCTGGACTTGAGTTCAATGGTGGCAGTTTGAATTTATTGTTCGGGCAGCGGCGGAATTTGTTCAAGCTGCGGTTTTGGAAGATGCTCACACGCATCGCCCGCTTCAATCGCGAGACGGTTGAGGAGTTGGAAAACCCGCAGTTTGGAGAGATGACCTTGCGTGACTATGTCAAAGCGCGCAACTATGGAGACGATTTCCTCGAGTGGTATCTCTCGCCGATGGCAGCTGCCGTGTGGTCAAGTCCGCCGGAACGGATTGCAGAATTCCCCGCGCGAACCTTGATGCGTTTTTGGCACAACCATGGCTTTCTTGGATTGGACACTCAACATCCTTGGCGCACCGTCGTGGGGGGCTCCGTGCAATATGTCGAGAAACTCACGGACCGTTTTCAATCCATGATTCAGCAAGGTGCCGAAGTGCGTTCGATCTCACGGTTGGAGCATGGCGCGCGGCTGAGTTTTCAGGATGGAACCCACCAAGACTTTGATCATGTGGTGATCGCTGCGCACGGCGACCAAGCGCTGGATCTGCTGGCGGACCCGACAGATTTGGAGAAGGAATTATTGGGAAGTTTTCACTATCAGGCAAATGAAGCGGTCTTGCACAGCGACCCAAAATTCATGCCCCGCACCCGGCGCTGTTGGGCCTCATGGAACTATCGGGTAGATCAGTCCGCGACAGGGAAATTTCAGCACTCCACGCATTATTGGATGAATGAACTCCAGGGAGTTTCCGAACGAGAGCAGTATTTCGTCTCGATCAATCCGCCGCCTGGGATCGCGCCTGAGGCGGTGAAGCGGCGTTTGAAATACGAGCATCCCCTGTTCGACATTCACGCAGTTGCGGCGCAGCAACGCCTGCCGGAACTGCACGCGGCCGGGCACGCGAGCGGGCGGCATTTCTGTGGAGCATGGCAACGCTATGGCTTCCATGAAGACGGGCTTTGGTCGGCAGTGAAGGTCTGTGAGTCGATTCTCGGAGGGGATCCGTGGGCATGAATTTCCTCTACGAGTGCCAAGTGGCGCACGCGCGTCTCAAGCCAAAGCGGCACGCCTTTGATTATGCGGTGTTCATGTTTTCGGTGAATCTTGATGACTTACCAATGTTAGACCGGAGCTTGATCGGCTTCAGTCACAATCGCTTCAATTTATTCTCGATCCATGATGCAGACCACATCGCGCTTGGGAAGCCGGGCGGCATTCGCGGAAATCTCGTGGAATGGTTGAGCTTGCAGGGCGTGCATGTGCCTGAGGACGCGATGTTCCGTTTGGTGACATTTCCGCGGGTTTTGGGTTATGGGTTCAATCCCGTCTCATTCTATCATGTGAGCGCGGTGGATGGCCGGGTGTTGGCGGTGGTCGCGGAGGTGGTGAATACCTTCCGCGAGATGAAGCTTTATCAAATCGATCACGTGGATGCGGATGGAGTGGCGCACCGGAGAGTTGCGAAGAATTTCTATGTTTCTCCGTTTTCTGATCCCGGGATGGAGTTTGACTTCAAAATTGGCCTGCCGGGGGAAAACTTCCGGGTGAATATCGATGTTTATGCTGAGGATGAGCGCGTATTGCTCAGTGCGGTGCGAGGAGAGCGGCGCGAGTTGCGGTCGGCACGTTTGTTTTGGTATGCCTTGAAGTATCCGCTTTTATCCTTCCGGATTATCGGATTGATTCATTGGCATGCGTTTTTGTTATGGATTCGCAAAGTTCCATTTTTTCGTAAATCTGAGCGTCGAGAAGTCCAGTTGGACGTTCTGCGACCCCATACCAGTCTCAAAAAAGATCCATCATGAGTTCAACGATCACACTCCAAGAGGAGCGCGTTCCCGCCGAAGCGCCCGTGCATCCCGCCAAAGGCTTTGCCGAGCGGATGGTGCTGGGTTTGCTAGGTAAACTATCAAGCGGAGGGCTGCGCCTTGAGCATGCAGACGGGCGAGTGCGGCATTTTGGAAAGCCAGGCGCGCCGGTCACGGCGCGTGTGGTATTGCGCAATGACGAAGAGTTCTTCAAGCGTTGTGCCTACTATGGAAACATCGGCATGGGAGAGGCCTACACCGACGGTTTGTGGGAGACGGACGACATTGCTGCGGTGATTTCTTGGTTCATTGACAACATGAATGCGTTGCAAGGATCCGACACTTCATCCGCGAAATTGCCGGGTGTGAATTTTCTCAATCTGGTGAATTGGTTCCGTCATCTCAAGCGGGAGAACACCGTGGACACGAGCCGCCGGAACATTGCGGAACATTATGATCTGGGGAATGATTTCTACCGCTTGTGGCTTGACCCGAGCATGACCTATTCAAGTGCTAGATTTGAAAGTGCCGAGCAAAGCTTGGAAGATGCACAGGCAGGCAAGTATGAAGCGCTTTGCCGCAAGCTAAAGTTAGAATCTGGTGATCATGTCCTGGAAATCGGCTGTGGTTGGGGAGGCTTCGCGGTGCATGCCGCAAAGCACCATGGCTGCCGCGTCACCGGCGTCACGATTTCCGAAGCGCAAGCTGCGTATGCGCGTGAGCGGGTGGCCAAGGCTGGCTTGCAGGAGCAGATTGAGATTCGGATTCAAGATTATCGGCACATCACCGGGCGTTTTGATAAAATTGCCTCGATTGAGATGTTGGAGGCGGTGGGTGACAAGTATCACGAGTCGTTCTTTGCCAAATGTGCGGAAGTGTTAGCTCCGGATGGTTTGCTGGGAGTGCAGATGATCACGGTTCCCGATTGCCGGTATGGAAGTTTGAAGAAGGGGGTGGATTGGATTCAGCGGCATATTTTCCCAGGTTCTTTATTGCTGAGTGTTGGCCGGATCAATGAGGTGTTATTGAAGACGGGCGACCTCTTCATGCATGATCTTGAGGATCTGGGAGCCGACTACGCACGGACTTTGGCGACTTGGTATGACAACTTCAACGCGGTCCGCGTGCCGATCGAGGCCATGGGATTCGATGAGCCTTTCATCCGGACTTGGAATTATTATTTGAAATACTGCGAGGCGGGTTTTGCCACCCGCAACATTTCGGTGGTGCAAGCGGTTTACACCCGGCCTAACAATCCTTTGTTGCATCATCATTTTCAAAAGGGGCGGGGATGATGAGCCGTGTCGAACATTCTGCGGTTGAAGCAAGGGAAAGCTGGTGGCGTCGTCGCTTGCTGGGTCCGGTGCTTGCGCAGATGACGCAAGGAGTTTCTTCGGAGAGGATCGCCTGGACCATCGCGCTAGGAATGGTTTTGGGAGTCTTTCCAATTTTGGGTTCCACCACCTTGATCTGTCTTCTGGCAGGATGGGTTTTCCGCCTGAATCAGCCCATTTTGTTTGTTTTCAAGACCTTGGTTTATCCACTTCATTTGGCATTGATTCTTGTGTTCATTCATCTGGGTGAGCGCTTGCACGGGGTGCCCTTGATTCGCTTTTCCATTCCTCAGTTGTTGGAGAAGTTTAAGAATGACCCGATGAGGTTTGTGCATGATTTCGGCATGGCGGCATGGCATGGTGTGAGTGCGTGGCTGCTGATTGCGCCGTTGGCGGTATTTCTGATCAAGCTGGCGATTTTGCCTGCCTTGAGGGCGATGGCGCTCTCACTGGAGCGGCGGAAGGAGGCGCGGTCATGAATGCGGCAAGCAGTTTATTAGGCGGCTTGGGTGGCATGGTCGTATTTTTTTCCTTGGCATGGTGGTGGGGGCGGAAGTTGGGAAATTACTCATGGGTGGACGCCTGCTGGGCATTTGGCATCGGCTTAACCGCAATTTCTTGGTTAGGCATTGGTGGCGCGTTTGATCATTTGAAGCTGAGCGTGGCCGGCATCTTGGTGGGTCTGTGGAGTGCACGGTTGTCGTGGCATTTGCAGGCGCGCATTCGCAGGGCGCACCCAGAAGAGGACGCCCGTTACGTCAAGCTCCGCGAGCTGTGGCGGTCTCGCGAGGGCTTGGCATTTTATGTGTTTTTTCAGGTGCAGGCGCTTTCGGTCGTCCTGCTTGCGCTGCCGTTTTTGTGTATCGCGCTGGATGCTGACCGCAATTGGAGTTGGTGGGAAACGGCAGGGGTGTTGGTGAGTGTGGCCGGAGTGCTGGGAGAGGGAATTTCGGATTGGCAAATGACACGTTTCAAGACGCAGAACCCAGGTGCTCGCGGGGTTTGCCGGTCAGGTTTGTGGGCTTGGTCACGACATCCTAACTATTTTTTCGAGTCGGTGATATGGTTTGGTTTTTATACCTATGCCTGCGGCTCCGACTGGGGTTGGGCAACCTTGCATGCGCCGGTGATGATTCTCTATCTGCTTCTCCGCGTGACTGGAATTCCGCCGACGGAAGCTGCTGCGGTGTTGCGCAAGGGTGAGGCTTATCGCGCCTATCAACGCTCGGTGAGTCCCTTCATTCCATGGCCACCCAGGAAGTCGGAAATTTAGACCTTATTACCCAATCCACTATCATGATACAAACTGACGAACTACTCGCTAAAGGAATCATTCCGGATCGACTGATTAGAATCGGGATCCGCCATCGCTTGGCAGGAACGCTTGCCCCGTTTGAGGCGCTCAATTGCGAGCAGCGTCAGGAATTGGTGATGCGGCACCTTGCGGAGCTGCGCGCCAGCCCGGTGGCGATTGCGACGGATGAGGCAAACGAGCAGCATTATGAATTGCCCACACGATTTTTTGAGAGAGTGCTTGGGAAGAACCTCAAATACAGTTCCGGATATTGGGATGAGGGCGTGACGGATATCGATGTGTCTGAAGATCGGATGCTAAAGCTGACGTGTGAGCGTGCGGCCTTGGAAGATGGGCAGCGGATTCTTGAGTTGGGGTGTGGTTGGGGGTCGCTGACCTTGTGGATGGCGTCGCACTATCCAAATTCGCGGATCACGGTGGTTTCCAACTCGCGGACGCAGAAGATTCACATCGAGGGACAGCTGGCCGCACGTGGCTTAACGAATGTTGAGGTGCGGACGGTGAACATGATTGATTACGCGGGCGAGGGTGAGGGTGTTTTCGACCGTGTGGTCTCGGTCGAGATGTTCGAACACATGAAAAACTACGAAATTTTGATGGGCCGCGTGGCGAGTTGGATGAAGCCTGGCGCGGCGCTTTTTGTGCACATTTTCACCCATCGTGAGTATGCCTATCATTATGAGGCGAAGGGGGAGGATGACTGGATGGCGCGCTATTTTTTCACGGGCGGTCAGATGCCTTCGGACGACCTGTTGTTGTATTTTCAGGACGATTTGAAAATTGAGGGGCATTGGCATGTAAATGGCGCGCACTATCAGAAAACATCCGAGGCTTGGTTGGCGCGGATGGATACCGCACGCGATGAGTTGTTGCCTCTGATTGGTGAGACTTACGGCAAGGAGAACCAGACCCGGTGGTGGGTGTATTGGCGGGTCTTTTTCATGGCTTGTGCCGAGCTGTGGGGCTATCGGAATGGGGACGAATGGATCGTCTCCCATTACCGATTCAGAAAACCTTGTTAGGTTAAATTCAACCCTCCCCTTCCGAGCTCAGAACGTTTTGCGGAGGTGAGAGGGCAAAATGCTCAATTGCTCGCGGTATTTTGCAACGGTGCGTCGCGCAACTTTGATGCCTTGGGTGTTCAGGGCGTTCATCAAAACCTCGTCTGATAGAGGTTTCGCTGGATTTTCTGCGGCAACGAGCTGTTGGATGGCTTCGCGAACACCGGCGTTGGATACCTCCGCGCCGTCACTGGTGAGGTAGCCAGTGGCGAAAAATGCGCGCATTTCCATGAGACCGTGAGGCGTTAGGACGTATTTGCCGGCGACGGCGCGCGAGATGGTGGTGGCGTGCAGGCTGAGTTCGTCCGCAATGTCATTCATCGTCAAGGGCCGCAGATGGCGGTGCCCTTTGCTTAGGAATAGCGGCTGGTGTTCGATCAACTTGTGAGCGATCGCGAGGATCGTTTCCTGGCGCAGGGAAATGGCGTGAATCAAGCTGCGACCGTCGCGGATTTGATCGCGGAGAAATTGGCGGGCCTTTGCATCCGTGCCACTTTTGCCGATCATGTCCTTATAGAAATCGTTGATCCTGAGAGTGGGGAGATGCTCGCCTGTGAGCCGTGCATACCACTTGAAATCGTCGTCGCGCTCGATGACGACGTCCGGGAGGATATACGGGTTGCCGGTGGGATCGAATTCGCCGCCGGGGTTTGGGGTGAGTCGGCCGATGGAAGATGCCGCCTCCGCGACGCGCTCGACGGTGGTTCCGAGCGCCCGGGCGATTTGCGGGTGGCGCTTGCGTGCGAGATCATCCAAGTGATCACGGACAATTTTGTATTCGATGGTGTCCACTCCGGATTTGCGTTCCAGCTGGAGCAAAAGCGACTCCGGGATGCCTGAGGCGGCGATGCCAGCGGGATCAAAGGACTGAACGAGTTTGAGCGCTTGGTTCAGTTCGCGGGGGGGGATTCCCATGCGGGTGCTGAAGTCCGTGAGCGGTAGATCGAGAAAGCCGCGGTGATCGAGGTTGCCAAGGATCGCTTGGGCGGCCTCACGGATTTCTGGATCGACCATCGAGAGGTCGAGTTGGTGTTGGAGGTGCTGTTGCAGGGTTTCCGGGCCGACGATAGAGTCATAGACGCGCTGGCGGCGCTCCTCGTCCTCGTTGGTCCATGGCGAGCTTTTGCCTTCGAGAATGGTGCGGTCGCGCCAGTCATCGTCGGTTTCATTCATGTATTCCAGCGAGTCCGCCTCCTCGGGGTCGGGGCCTTCCTCGTCGAGAGAAATGCTTTCAGTTAGATCCTCTAGCACCGGGTTCGTTTCGAGCGCCTGTTGGACCAACTGCGTTAGTTCGAGCGTGCTGGCTTGGAGGATCTCCAAGCTCTTGCGCATTTGTGGCGCGAGAGTTTGCTGCTGAGAGAGCGATTGATGGAGGAAAGCGTCGGACATTGTCTGCGGCAGGTGCCGTTGGGACGCTAAATTGTGATGAGGCGAAAACGAAGCAAAATCTGTGCCAACACATCAAGTTTATGAGATCCCGCAGGGCGCGCTAGGTGCTAGCCCACCGTGCGGGTGCTTAGAACGCGGTGTGAAATCAGGCGAAATACTGGACTCCAGCCTCGAAGATTGCTTGGTGCTTTTGGCCGGGGAGATTGATGGCAACGCGAGTTGCGGCGCGCTCCGAGTGGCCCATTTTTCCAAAAACGCGACCGCAAGGGCTGGTGATGCCCTCGATGGCGGCCATCGATCCGTTGGGATTGATGGCTGGATGCATGGAAGGAATTCCGGATGCGTCGCAATACTGAGTGGCGATCTGTCCTCGGGCAGCGAGTTCTGCGATGAGTTCGGGCCTTGCGTAAAATTTTCCTTCACCGTGAGAAACCGGAATTTGGTGAATCTCCCCGTTGTGAGTCGTTGAGAGCCAAGGAGATAGCGAGCTAACAACCCGAGTTTGTGCGTAGCGGGAAATGTGGCGTCCGATGGAGTTGTGGACGAGGGTGGGAGCCTCGGCTGCGGCGTCGCGGATTTCACCGTAGGGGACGAGGCCGGTTTTGATGAGGGCTTGGAAGCCGTTGCAAATTCCGAGGATGAGGCCATCGCGGTTTTGGAGCAGGTCCATGATGGCATCGGCGATTTGCGGGCTGCGGATGATGGTGGCGATGAATTTCGCCGAGCCGTCGGGCTCGTCGCCGGCGCTGAAGCCGCCGGGGAACATCAGGATTTGCGACTGGCGAATCTGTTGGGCGAGTGCGGTGATGGACTCCTGAATGTGCTCTGCGGATTGGTTCCGGAACACGAGGATTTCCGCATTTGCGCCCGCTTGGCGGAAGGCTTTGGCGGAGTCATATTCGCTATTGGTTCCGGGGAAGCATGGGATTGCGACCTTGGGCGGTGAGATAGGCGAGCGTGGGCGGGAAAGCTTGGGGGCGGGAAAGAGCGGAATTTCCTGCAGTTTCAAGTCCGTGTCCCCGGCGGCTTCACGAGTTGGATAGATCGCTTCGAGCGTGCTTGTCCAAGCGTCCTCAAGTTCGGCAAGCGTGTGCGCTTCATTGTTGAGGACGAGGGAGGCGGCGGCCGTGGTGTGGCCAATTTCTAGCGAATTGAACTCGATGGGGAGTGGTTCGGCGTGTTCGATGAGGAAGCAGAAATAGCGCTCGCGTGAGAGATCCAAAGTCGTGTTGAGTTCCGCGCCGATGTGGTTTCCGAAGGCCATTTTTGCGAGAGCGGCGTCGATGCCGGGCTGGCCGATGTGATGGAGAGAGAGGATTTTTCCGGCCAGGTTCAGCTGGTGGAGGGCGGCGGCAGTTTGTTGCAGAGCTTCAAAATCCGGGACTTGGTCTTGGTCGCGGGCAACTTCGACAAAAGACAGGGTGGAGCCAATTTGCTTAAATTCCGGGGAGATGGCGAGGCTGGCTTTACCGGGCGCGAGGGCGAAGGAAACCAGGGTCGGCGGGACGTCGAGCTCATTGAATGAGCCGGACATTGAGTCCTTGCCACCGATGGCGGCGAGGCGGAGTGAGTGTTGCGCCTGATAGGCACCGAGCAGGGCGGCGAAGGGAAGTCCCCAGCGGGTGGCGTCGCTGCCGAGCTTGGGGAAATATTCTTGGAGTGTGAGCCGGATGTCCGAGAGCTGTGCGCCGGCGGCGACGGCTTTGCAGACGGACTCGGTGACTGCGTAGAGCGCGCCGTGGAAGGGAGACCAGGAGGAAATTTCCGGATTGAAGCCCCAGCTCATGTAGGTGCAGACGTCGGTGTCGCCCTCAAGCAGCGGCAATTTGGCCACCATGGCGTCAGGTGGGGTGATTTGATTTTTCCCGCCGAAGGGCCACAGCACGGTGCCGGCGCCGACGGAGCCGTCGAACATTTCTCCGAGGCCTTTTTGCGAGCAAGTGTTGAGGGCGGATAGGCGCGAGAGAAGCGGCTGCGATGGCGGATCTAGCAGCGGATTGGCGCTGGATGCCGCGTTCACGTGGACCTTCGCGGTTTGTTGGACGCCGTTGGTATCCAAGAAGGCGCGGGAGAGATTGACGATGGTTTTTCCGCGCCATGTCATGATCAGTCGGCCGGAGTCGGTGACGTCCGCGACGTGGACGCACTCGAGATTTTCCTTGTCGGCCTCGGCGATGAAATAGGTGATTTCTGTTGGATCTACGCAAATCGCCATGCGCTCCTGGGATTCCGAAATGGCGAGTTCCGTGCCGTCGAGCCCCGCGTATTTTTTCGGGACGGCGTCGAGGTTGATGGCGAGTGACGGGGCGATTTCACCGATGGCCACGGAGATTCCGCCGGCGCCGAAGTCGTTGCAAAGTTTGATTTTGCGGGTGAGTTCCGGGTTGCGGAAGAGTCGTTGGATTTTGCGTTCGGTAGGAGCGTCGCCTTTTTGAACTTCAGCGGAATTTTCCAGAGCGGTGTCGGTGTGTTCTTTTGAGGAGCCGGTGGCACCGCCGACGCCGTCGCGACCGGTGCGTCCGCCGATGAGCAAGATGACATCGCCAGGTGCGGGCGTGCCGCGGAAGACTTGCGAGCGTGGCGCGGCGGCGACGACGGCACCGATTTCCATGCGCTTGGCGACGTATCCCGGGTGATAAATTTCCGCAACTTGGCCGGTCGCTAGGCCGATTTGGTTGCCGTAGGATGAATACCCGCGGGCGGCGACTTGGCAGATTTTTTTCTGCGGGAGTTTGCCGGGGAGAGTCTCAGGAAATGGGGTGCGTGGGTCGCCAGCGCCGGTGACGCGCATGGCTTGATAGACGTAAGAGCGGCCGGAGAGAGGATCGCGAATGCAGCCGCCAAGGCAGGTGGCTGCGCCGCCGAAGGGTTCGATTTCGGTGGGGTGGTTGTGCGTCTCATTCTTGAACATGATCAGCCATTCCTCTTTCCGAGAGGTTGAAATTTCAGATTTGAGGTTTGAGATTTCCACTGGGACGACGATGGAGGCGGCGTTGACCTCCTCGGAGACCTCAAGGTTGTCGAGCTCGCCGGAGGCGCGGAGTTCGCGCATGCCGATGAGGGCGATGTCCATGAGGGTGATCGGCTTTTCCGAGCGGCCGAGTTGCTCGCGAGTGGCGAGGTAGCGTTGCCACGCGCGTTGGACTGGCTCGGTGCCCGGAGCGAAGCTGACCTCGTCGATTTTGGTGAGAAAGGTCGTGTGCCGGCAGTGGTCGGACCAGTAGGTGTCGAGCATGCGGAGCTCAGTGAGGCTGGGATCGCGCTGTTCCTCATCGCGGAAATAGCTTTGGCAAAAGACGATGTCGGCCTCGGACATGGCGAGTCCAAGTGAGGTGCGGAGGTGGTGGAGCTCGGTGGTGGATTGGGCGATGAAGCCACTTAGAATCGCCACATCGGCGGGTTCTTGAGTGTTGGGCTGGAGTGACTTAGGCAGTTCCATGGAGGCCTCATGGGAGTCCACGGCATTGATGATGTAAGACTTGATCGACTTTAGGTCTGTGGCGGTGAGAGCGCCACGGAGGAGGATGACTTTGGCCGACGCGACCTGTGGGCGGTCCTTGCCGGTGAGGATCTGAATGCACTGGGCGGCGGAATCCGCGCGTTGGTCGAATTGGCCGGGTAGGAACTCGACGGCGAAGGCGGTCTCGTCTGGGGCGATGACGAGTGATTCCGAAATTTCATCCACTTGGGGTTCGGAGAGGATCTGGCGTGTGGCATTGTCAAACTCCGGTTTTGAGATGCCGTCGATGTCGTAGCGCTGGACGATGCGGAGGCCGGTGAGCGTGGGGAGCGAGAGCGACTCGTGAAGGTCGTGCAGCAAGTGGCGGGCCTCGGCGTTGTGGGCGGCCTTTTTTTCGACGAAAATGCGATTCATGGGAGCGTGGAGCGACAGAGCTATGGAAAGCGCCGGATGCTAGGACGTCGGACCGTGAGCGCAAGCGGAATGGGGAATTTACTCAAATGTCTGGGCCTTCAGATGCCGTGATAGGGCCAGGAAATCGCGAGCCTCATTCCGGCTGCATTGAACCGCTAGGGCGAGGGTCTTGGGCGGGAATTGGAGAAGGATCGAGGCTAGCCGAGACGCTTGCGTTTTTTCAAATCGTTTACATTGAGCGGCTAAGCGCTTTTTGGTGCAGCCGCTCGAGTTCGGCTTCCGAAATGAGCGTGGGATCTGGGTAGTCGAAAATTTCGCCTTCGAAATTCCTGAGCGTGACACGGCCAGTGGCGGTATCGACGAGGTAATTTGGGTTGATCGGGATTTTTCCACCACCGCCGGGTCCGTCGATGACAAATTGTGGGATGGCGTAGCCAGTGGTGTGGCCACGCAGGCCCTCGATGACCGCCACGCCCTCAGCGACGGAGGTGCGGAGGTGGGACGAGCCAGTGATGAGGTCGCACTGGTAGAGGTAGTAGGGGCGGACACGACACATCAATAGCTTGTGTACCAAAGCCTTCTGAATTTCCACCGAGTCATTGACGCCGCGCAGCAGGACGCTTTGGTTGCCGAGTGGGATGCCTGCGTCTGCAAGGCGTGCAAGGGCATCCCTGACTTCTGAGGTGAGTTCGCGAGGGTGATTGGTGTGAATGGAGATGAAAAGCGGGTGGTGCTTTTTCAACATGTTGCAGAGTTCTGGGGTGATCCTCTGAGGCAAGAAAATTGGGATTCGCGAGCCGATGCGGAGAAATTGCAGGTGTTTGATCGCGCGCAGACGGGTCAAAATTTTATCCAATCGGTCGTCTGAGAACAGCAGAGGATCGCCGCCGGAGAGCAGCACGTCGCGGATTTCAGTGTGCTGTTCCAAGTATCTGAAAGCGGGTTCC
>JBILPN010000039.1:0-11905 GCA_044373865.1 Luteolibacter sp.
TGGGCCGATGGCTGTTCAATTCATACCCTTGATCAAGGCGCTCGCGCCCTTGTTGGTGGCGTCTAGCGGGATCGCCGGGTCGCTGGCAGAGCGTGCGGTGCAAAATCGGAATTTGGGTGCCGATGACCGGGTGAAAAAGTTAGAAGAAGATTTGTTGAAGCTCAGCCAAGTCTTGGCGGGTTCCGTCGAGCATTTGCAAGCGGCGACAGAAGAGCTGCGGGCGCAGGCCGAGTTGAACGCCGGCCGAGAGGCGCGTTTGCGGCGGGTGACCATGCTGGCGGTTCTGGCTGCGGTGTTCAGCACCACCGCCTTGGTGGTGGCGCTGATCCGCTAGCGATGGGCCGGGCGTGGCTTAAATTTCGATTTCGCCCTCGAACACGAAATCTGCGGGGCCGGTGAGCGTGACGTTTTTGAAGCTCCGCTCGCCGGTTTTTTCAAACCCGATTTCCAGAGTGTCACCGCCTTCCACGTCCACCTTGATCGGGCTGCTGGCACCGGTGAGTAGGTGATGGACGAGAGCGGAGGCGACCATGCCAGTGCCGCAGGCGAGAGTTTCATCTTCCACGCCGCGCTCGAAGGTGCGGATTGAGATGTGGTCTGGGGCAAGGATGCTTGCGAAGTTGGCATTGGTGCCAGCGGGGGCAAATGCCTCGTGGTGGCGGATTGCCGAGCCGTGCTTGAAGACGTCGAATTGGTCGAGAGCTTCGGCATTTTCCACGAAAGTGACGACGTGAGGCACGCCGGTGTTGACGAAGTGAAGGTCTCCGTCGTGGCCGGGGATGTTGGCGGCGGTGCTGAGTTGGAGGTCCTTGGGCTCGGACATCGCGATGCGGACGTCGTCGCCGATCATTTCTGCGGCGAGGGTGCCAGCGATGGTTTCGAAGGTGACCTTCTTGAGGATAATTTCGCCAAGGTGCGCGGTGAAGCGGCCGAAGCAACGTGCGCCGTTGCCGCACATTTCCGCTTCCCCGCCGTCTGCGTTGTAGTAGCGGAAGCGGAAATCCGCGCCTTTTTGTGCGGGTTCCACGGCGAGGAGCCCGTCCGCGCCGATGCCGCGGTTGCGGTCGCAAAGGGCGGCGATGGTGTCGGCGTCGAGGTCGATGGAGAGGTCGCGGTTATCAATGATGATGAAATCATTGCCGGCGCCGTTCATTTTAAAAAAGCGGAGGAGCATGGTGGAGAGTTTGGTAGGATCAGGATGAAATTTGAGTCGGCGAGGCCGTGGGCTTGAAGCTTGGTCCGAGAAGATTGCAGGGATTTAAGGCTGCGGATTTTTGGTGGCAAGGATGAGTGGCAAGGCGAAATTTTTGACGGCGAGGGCAGGGTGCTCGAGGTTGAGTTCCACTTGTTTCACGATGGCGGAGCCGACGATGACACCGTCTGCGACGGCGGCGACGCTGGCGGCTTGCTCGGGTGTGGTGATGCCGAAGCCGATGCAGATCGGCGTGCTTGTGTGCTGGCGGACCGAGTTGACCAACTCTGCGAGGTTGGTGGAGAGCGTGCCGTGAGCGCCGGTGACGCCGGTGCGGGAGAGGAGATAGATGAAGCCCTCCGAGGATTCCGCGAGTTTTTTGACGCGCTCGGGCGGGGTGGTGGGGGCGATGAGGCGGATGTGCTTGAGACCGGCACCGACGGCGAGGTCTTGATTGAGCGCGGCCTCGTCTGGTGGCAGGTCGAGCAGCAGAATGCCATCCGCACCGGCGGCGGCGGCATCTTGGTGGAACTTCTCAAAGCCATAGGTGAAAATGGGGTTGAGATAGGTGAACAGGACGATCGGAGTTTCGTGAGTTTCGCGAAATTTCCGGATTAGTTCGATGGCGTGGTGAGTGGTCATTCCCCCTTTGATCGCGCGGTCGGCAGCGAGTTGGTTGACGATGCCGTCGGCGAGAGGGTCGGAGAAGGGGAGGCCGAGTTCGATGATGTCGGCTCCCGAGTCGGCGAGGGTTTTGATGATTTCCAGAGAGCTGTCGAAGCTGGGATCGCCGGCGGCGACGTAAGCGATGAAGGCTTTGTGGCCGCTTTCACGGAGACGGGCGAAGGTTGCGTCGATGCGGTTGGGCATGGGAAAAGGTGAGTGATTGCGCGGTGAGAAGTGGCGCTGGGCCTAAGCTTGGGATTTGGCGAGAGATTCGCAAGACTTGATGTCGAGCTTTCCGGAGGCGAGGACTGGGATTTCCGTGACTGGGATGATGCGCTTGGGGCACCAGAGCGAGGAGACTCCTTCGTCGAGCAGCTTGTAGCGGAGATCGATGCATTCCTGTTCGAGGGCGAGGCCGGCGATGGTGGAGAGCATGAGGATGGCTTCGCCTTTTTGTTCGTCAGGGATTCCGACGACTGCGATGCGGCGCTCAGTTTCGCCATCGAGGCCGAGGACCTTGTTGATGGCGGCCTCGACCGTTTCGTGAGGGACCATTTCGCCGGCGATTTTTGAGAAGCGTGAGATGCGGCCCTCGATGTAGAGGAATCCGTCGTCGTCGATGCGGCCGACGTCGCCGGTGCGGAACCAGCGGTCCGGGGTGAGGACTTCGGCGGATTTTTCAGCTTGGCCGAGGTATCCGGAAAAAACGTTGGGCCCCTTGAGCCAGATCATGCCTTGGCGGTTGATTGGGAGCGGCGCATCGGTGGCGGGGTCGGTGATTTTCACGGCCATTCCGGGGAGCATTTGGCCGACGGATCCGTTGCGAGAAGAGGGGATGGCGATGAAGTCTGGGCCGGGTGTGGGGTCCGGGAGATTGACGTTGGTGGCGGGTGAGGTTTCGGTGAGGCCGTAGCCTTCCTGGGGGCGGATTCCGAATTTTTCCTCGAAGGCGTTGGCGAGTGATTGGGGGAGTTTCTCAGCGCCGGTGACGACCAATTTCAGGGATGAGAGTTGCGCGGGATCGATGCGCTTCATGTATCCGCGGAGGAAGGTGGGAGTGGAGAGGAAGACCTCGACTTGGTGGAGTGCGATGAGTTCCGCGAGGCGTTTGGTTTCGAGCGGGCTGGGGTAAGTGACGAGATTGATGCCCTCGATGATCGGGTACCAGAGGGTGACCGTGCAGCCGAACGAGTGGAAAAGCGGGAGGCAGCCGAGGATAGAAGCGCCGCGCGGGAGCTCGAGCCGAGTTCCGAATTGGCAGACGTTGGCGAGGACGTTGCGGTGGCTGAGAACCACGCCTTTGGGTTCGCCAGAAGAGCCGGAGGTGAAGAGCAGTGCGGCTTCTGCCTCGCCCGAGTGCTTCTTGAGGCCAAGGATGAAACCGAGGAGCGGGGTGGGAAGGATTTTGGAGAAAATCGCCCACGAGATGATCTTTTTCTTCAGTGTTGGCAGGACGCGTTCGATGAAAATCAGGTCGCGGTTTGGCGGCCATGGGAAAGATGAGATTTTCCGGACGAAGGGGTCGGCAGTGATGAAGCGGTCGATGTTCGCTTGGCGGATGCACGAATTGATCGCGTCATGGCCGGCGGTGAAATTGAGATTGACCGGGATTTTTCCGGCGAAGATCACTGCGAGGTTTGCGATGAGGCCGGCCTTTCCCGGAGGGAGGACGATGGCGACGCGAGATTTTTCGGTTTCCTTGCGGATGAATTTTGAGAACGCGATGGCGGCGGCGAGCACCTTGTCGAAGCGGAGTTCCGAGTCGTCCGAGCCGTCGAAAATCCGGCTGGTGGAGCCATGGCGTTTGAGGCCGGCGAGGAGTGAGTAGCCGAGAGAAGCCTTGAGGAGTGGGCGGGTGGCGAAGGCCTCCTCGTGCGCTTCCAGCAGGGCTTGGCGAAAGCTAGCGGGGCTGGCGAGTTGCGAGTCGATGGGATTTCCGATGCAAATGACGGCGGGAGGCAGGCTGGAGCGGCGCTCGATGCTGAGAGAAGAGTCGCGCGGGGTGTCGATGGCGACCGGGAGGATTGGGAGGCCGAAGGCCGTGAGCGTTTGGAGTTGCGCGGCGGGAATGTGGCAGGGAGTGGCCTTGCGTGTGGCGGCGCGGCCGGGCACGAAGATCAGGATGCCATTTCCAGCGATGAAAGATTTCAGTTGCTTGCCAGCGGCTGCGGGAGCGGCGTCTGCGGTGGCGAACATGGCACCGGAAGCGGATTTTTGCAGGTGGTTGCGGAGGGCGGCGTCGTGGTGTGCGTGCTCCTCGACGAGCCAGGTGATTTTGCGGCCGGAGAAGATTTTTTCCAATTGGAGAGCGAGTTCCAGGTTCATCCAGCCAGGGATGACGAGGGTGCCGGTGGTGGGAATGCGCTCTTTGTGAAGCACTTGGATGGAAGAAGACATTGGCGAAAGCGGAAAGGGTTGAGAGACCGCGCGCGCCGTCTCTGCACACCGATATACGCGAGATCCGTGCGGAGTCGCACGGATATTTTCGGAAAAACGTCAGCCATCGCCGGACATCCGCCGCCGGGGGCGTGAGAGCATTTTCAGGCGGGGCGGCAGGGCAGCGTGATGGTGAACTTCGTCTGGTGGCCGGGCACTGAGTTGACGGAAATTTGGCCGCCGTGGGCTTCCACCGCGCGTTTGACGATCGAGAGCCCGAGTCCGGTGCCCTTGATTTCCTGTTGTGAGTGGTGTTTTTCCACGCGGAAGAAGCGGCGGAAAATGTGGGGTAGGTCGGCGCTGGGGATGCCGACGCCATTGTCCGCGACCCAGATGCGCTGGGTTTCGCCGTTTGCATCGCAGCCGATCTCGACGTGGAGGCCGTGGTGAGGGTTTTGTTTGAGAGCGTTTTCGACGAGGTTGAAAAGCACTTGAGTCCAGTAAAAGCGGTCGCCGTGCATGATGAGTGCCGGGTCTGGCATGGTGACCGTCATGACGGCATGTTGGGTCCGGATGACGGATTCCAGTCGTTCGAGAATGTCCTTGATGCAGGATTGGAAGCGGAAAGGCTCGATTTTCAGCGCGCTGGCCTCGCCGGATTCCAGGCGGGAGATCACGAGCATGTCCTCGACGATGCGTGAGATCCGGTCCGCGTGTTTGCGCATGATGCTGAGGAAACGCCGCGCCATTTCAGGTTCTTCGATCATGTCGTCATCCAGCAGATTTTCCAGGTAGCCATTGATGATGGCGAGCGGGGTTCGGAGTTCGTGTGAGGCGTTCGCCACGAAGTCCTTGCGGATTTGTTCCAGTTGATGTTCAGCAGTCACGTCGCGGATGATGACGCGGGTGGTGGGGTCTCCACCGGCGGGGTTAGGGAGTTGTGCGGCGTCGATGATCCAGGCGTTGAAGCCGCGAGTTTCGAGATCGCCGCGAGGGGATGTTTGTTGGGGTAGGACAAGGCGAGATTGGACCGGTTGGCCGGTGGCGAGGCATTCCAGCAATGCGGTGGCGAGGCGAGGCTCGATGAACGCCTCGCTGACCGGGCGGTCGATGAGTTGGCGCTCACCGAAAAGGGCGCGGGCCGCCGAGTTTGCAAAGCGGATGTTAGCGCTTGAGTCCACGAGGAGGAATGCGTCGCCGAGGGCGTCGAGGAGGCGGTTTCGTTCATCACGGGCTTGTTGGAGTTCTTGCTTGAACAGAATTTTTTGGGCAATGGCTTCAGCGGTTGACTGCATGCGCGCTTTGCGATGGCGGAGGACGAGAAGGGTCGGAGTGACCAGTGCTGCGAGAACCGCGAGGGTGGAAAAGAGGGTGGGGAAATCTGGGATCATGCGGACAGCTTTGCCACGCAATAGCCGATTCCGCGGACGGTTTCAACCCAAGTCCCGTGAGTGCCGAGTTTCTGCCGCAGGCGCTTCATGTGAGTGTCAAGGGTGCGGCTGTGGCTGGCGTCGCTGTAGCCCCAGACGGTGCGCAGCAGGTCGTTGCGATCTTGGGTTTTTCCCGGGCGCTCGCAGAGGAAGAGGAGCAGCTTGAACTCGGTGGAAGTGAGTTCCGTGGGTTCGTTGTCGAGGTAGAATTTCAGCGAATTCTTGTCGAAGCGGAAAGGCCCGTAGCTGAAATCGACAGGGCCGGGAGGTGCGTCGGTGCGTTTGAGGATCGCTTGGACGCGGAGCATGAGCTCTTTGGGGCTGAAGGGTTTGGTGAGGTAATCGTCCGCGCCGGCCTCAAGTCCTTGGATGCGGTCCTCGGTTTGGGCGCGGGCGGTGAGCATGATTACCGGCGTGTTGACGGTGCGCGAGTCCCGGCGGAGTTCGCGAAAGACCGAGTAACCGTCCCGGCCGGGCAACATGAGGTCGAGCAGGATCAAGTCCGGCCGTTCGCGCAGGGCGATCTCCGTGCCTTCGATTCCATCGTGTGCCTTGAGGACTTCATAGCCAGCACGTTGGAGATTGAAGCCGATGAGGTCGGCAATATCACGTTCATCTTCGACGATCAGAATTCGATGCATTTCAGGGTCAAATTAGGAGTCCGGACAAGCGTGGCGAACCTCAGGCTTGTGACGATTTAGTCACAGCGCGAGAGGTCGGTGGTGGGCGGTGGTTTTGAGGATTAGCCAGCGTGTTTGGCGTGCCAGTCGGCATAGACCTTGGGTGAGATTTCCGAAGGTTTGATTTCCGAGCGGCCGCCCCAGAAGACGTTGGTGTAAGAGACTGGGATGCCGGCGGCGGCGAGGTGTTGATCGATGGCAGCCTTGTGAGCGAGGACGCGGTTTTTCTCGGTTCCGTGCATGACGCCCATGATATTGACGTTGCCGAATTGGGGGCCGCCTTCGCGCCAGTAGGCGTGAGTCATGCAGAAGTGGCGGCCGACTTCGCCGCCGGCTTCGACCTCGCGGCCCTTGGGGACCGCCCAGTGGAAGAGGCCGTTGAAGCGGGTGACGCGCTCGCCAGTGGCGGAGGGCTTGACGTGTTCAAGGAAGGTGGAGAAGCGGCCGATGACCTTCTTCGCGTTGAGTGTTTCCGCGACTTCGCAGAAGCGGTCGAGCGAGACTCCGGCGATTTCTGCGCGGTGTTTCCATGGGTTTTCGCAAATTTCCTCTGGGCTGAGTTCCTCCTTGAGAGCGAGCAGCACCTCCCACTCCTCAGGCGTGAGATCCACGGCGGCGGTGGTCATCATGGTCGCTGGGGTGTCCGATTTGTCGCCGGGCTCCAGCACCTTGCGGCGGGTGTGTCCGACGCCGAGAGCGAAGACGCCGTTGGCGGGCATGAGCAGGTATTCCGTGGCACCGGTGAGCCGGAGCAGGGTGGTGGCGTGGAAGTCTAGGGACTCGCCGACGGGCACCTTGAGGGTCGTCCAGAGCCGGTATCCCGAGCCGGAAACTTCGGTGTCCGTGGAGCGGATGACGACGTGGCCGGAGAAGGGGTCCTCCTTGGACATGAAATCAAAAGTCGCGTTGAGGCGCTCTTCCGGCACCTTCCAAGCGACCAAGGCTCCGTGTGCGAGCTTGGTGGAGAGGAGCGTTTGGCGGACGCGGCGGACCACGCCAGCCTCGACCATGGCGCGGATGCGTTCGAGGACGGTGGCGAGCGGGACGCCGGATTTTTCTGCGATGAGGTGGAACGGGTGGCGCTGGAAGCCGGCGACGAGATCCTCGGAAATGGCGAGGATAGCGGCGTTGGTGGGTTCCGAGTGTTCGACGGGGATGGTGGAATTCATGAGTGGAAGATGGGTGAAATCGGGGACGGATGCTGCGCTAATTTCGGCAGATACTGCGCGGATTATGCGGAATTTTCAGCGACGAGCTGCTTCAGATAAGCGAGTGCATGGTCGCGATCAAGGATTCGTCCTTCAAGTTGCTCGGTTTGGACGGCATCGAGGAAATTTTTGAAGGAAGGGCCGGGAGTTTGGCCGAGTGCGAGCAGGTCGCGGCCGGAGACGAGGCTGGGTGGAATGAGGGGTTGCGAGGCGAATTCGAGCGCCTTGGCATTGAGAAACTCGTAGTTGTCCGTGAATCCATTGGATGAGGCGCAGTCCACGCGGTGCAGCTCCATTTCCTGGGAAAAGGTTGGGGCCGCCATGAAGCGCTTGAGCTTGGCGGTGCGCATTTTTTGGACGTTCATGAACTGCATGTGGCGTCCGACCATCGGGGTGACGGCAGCGATCACCTCGTTCGAGTAGCGGAGGCGGCGCAGGATGACTTCCGCCATTTCAGCGCCGACCGTGTCATGGCCATTGAAGCGGATGCGGCCGGCCTCGGCGTCGAAGGTTTGGCAGGGAGGTTTGGCGATGTCGTGGAGGAGGACGGCGAGGCAGAGTTCCAGCGGGGCCTCCGGGGCAAGCATTTCCAGCATGATGCAGGTGTGCGTGAAAACATCGCCTTCCGGGTGCCATTCCGGCGGTTGCTCGCAGCCGATGCAGGCGAGAAATTCCGGGACGATGTGCTGCATTAGCCCGGTTTGGACCAGTGCTTCGACGCCAGCACGGCGGCGCGGCGAGCAGAGGATTTTTGAAAACTCATCGCGGATGCGCTCCGGCGAGATCCGGGTGAGGAGCGGGGCGCAATGGGTGATGGCGGCGAGGGTTTCCTGCTCGATTTCGAAGCCGAGCACGCTGGAAAAGCGGACCGCGCGGAGCAGGCGGAGCGCGTCCTCCTCGAAGCGGGCTTGCGGGTTGCCGATGGCGCGGATCCGGCCAGCGCGGAGGTCGGCCAGCCCGCCCACGTGGTCGATGAGCTCCCCGGTTTCCGGGACTTCGAACAAGCCATTGATCGTGAAATCCCGGCGTTGTGCGTCTTCTTGCGGATTGGAAAACGTGACGGATTCCGGGTGGCGGCCGTCCTTGTAGCAGCCATCGGTGCGGAACGTTGCGATTTCCACGGCTTGTCCATTGGCCTTGGCGATGACGACGCCGAAGTGCGCGCCGACCTCGTTGGAGCCGGGGAAAAGTTTCAGCACCTCGTTGGGAGTCGCTGAAGTGGCGATGTCATAATCCTTGGGATTCAGGCCGAGCAGGTGGTCGCGCACACAGCCCCCGGCGAAAAGTGCGAGGTGCCCGGCCGCGTTGAGGCGGCGGGCAAGCAGGTGGGCGGCAGGCATTTGCGGAGATTTGATGGTGGCGCGCTGGGTTCAAGGGGAGAGTCGCTCGATGTTCCACTGGCTGTCTTGCTGGCGGTAGAGAAAGCGATCATGGAGGCGGGCGGGGCCACCTTGCCAGAACTCGATGGCGCTGGGTTTCACGCGGTAGCCGCCCCAGAATGAAGGCAGCGGGATTTCGCCGGCGCTGAATTTCGCCCCGATTTCTGCGAGTTTTTGCATCAGGAATTTGCGGGACGTGATCACCTCGCTTTGATTCGACACCCAGGCGCCGATTTGAGATTCGCGTGGGCGCGAGCTGAAGTATTTCAGGGATTCTGCAGTGGAGATGCGTTCGGCGGTGCCTTGGATGATGACTTGGCGTTCGAGCGTGACCCACGGGAACAAGAGGCAGACCTTCGGGTTTTGGTCGATTTGGCGGGCTTTGCGGCTGCCGTAGTTGGTGAAGAACACGAAGCCGTCCGCATCGTAGTATTTGAGCAACACCGTGCGTTGAAATGGCATTCCATTTTCGTCCACCGTGGCGAGGGTCATCGCGTTGGGTTCGTGGAGGCCAAGTTCGGTTGCTTGGGCGAACCAGGAGGAAAATTGGGCGACCGGGTGCGCGTCCATCTCCGTGCGCTTGAGGCCACGGTCGGAATATTCCTTGCGGAAGTCAGCTAGATCCATGGCGGATTTTTAGGTCCGGTGTCGGTGGCACGCAAGGTCTTTGAAAGAACCGGGGTGGACTTTCGTTGAAGATGCTACTCCGTATGGGCGATTGACGGCGGGGTGTGGGAAGCCAAATTTTAGGGGTCGCCAGGAGCTCGTCTGGTCGTTTCATCCATCACTTCAAGCCATGAAAAAGTCATTTCTCGTCATGCTCAGCGCCGCCGCAGCCACCTTGTTTGCGCCGGCGGCCCCGGAATCCAGCGATCGTTATTTCTCGGATTGGCCGGAAGGAGCGGCACCGGCGGTGGTCGGCAAGCGGATTGCTGAAAATTTCCTGCCGCGGAAATTCCGTTATGAAACCACCCCGGCGAAGGCGCACTTGGGCATCATTTATCCCGAGGTGATCGCGTGGTATGGAGCTCTGACCTTGGCGCAACTCACGGCGGATGCGGGCTTGACCGAGCGCTTGGTGACGAAGTTTGAGCCGCTGTTGAGCGAGCCCGGGGCGCAGCGGATCAACCGTGTGGCCCACGTGGACTACCGGGTCTTCGGCGCGGTGCCCTTGGAAATTTTCCTGCAAAACAAGGATGCGCGGTGCAAGGCGTTGGGCCTCTCTCTGGCGGATGCGCAGTGGGAGAACCCGACACCCGATGGCGTGACGGCGGAGGCAAGGTATTGGATTGACGACATGTACATGATCCCGCTGGTGCAGGCGCAGGCTTTCCGGGCGACGCAGGACCCGAAGTATCTGGATCGCGCGGCTTTGGCGATGGAGGCGTATCTTGACAAGATGCAGGAGGATAATGGGCTATTCTACCATGGGACCAACGCGCATTTCTACTGGGGGCGCGGGAATGGTTGGATGGCGGCTGGCTCGGCAGAATTGTTGCGCTCCCTGCCGAAAGACCATCCGCGGCACGCGCGAATTCTTGCGGGCTACACCAAGATGATGGCCGGCTTGTTGGCCAACCAGATGGAATCCGGCATGTGGCGTCAGCTCATCGACAAGCCAGACTCTTGGGCTGAGACCTCCGGCACGGCGATGTTCGCGTTTGCGATGGTGACCGGGGTCAAAAACGCATGGTTGGACGCGGAGACGTATGGTCCGGCCGCGCGCAAGGCGTGGTTGGCCTTGGTGGCGCACTTGGATGCTGATGCAAATTTGCGCGAAGTTTGCATCGGGACGGACAAGGGATTTGACGAGCAATTCTACATGGATCGCCCGCGGACGGCGGGAGACTTGCATGGCCAGTCGCCGATGCTCTGGACCGCCAGCGCCTTGCTCAGGTGAGAGAGTGGCGCGCTTGTCCCTTCGGCGAAGTTTCTGCGATCAGAGCAACTTGATGAGCGCGAAACCTCCGATGAGCAGCAGAGTTCCGGCGACGAAGCAGTATTCCAAGTGCTTTTCCACGAAGGGCTTCACCGTCGGCCCGAAGGCGCGGATCAGGCTGGCCACAATGAAAAAGCGGAAGCCGCGACCCAGCACGGAGGCGACGATCAGGAGCGGCAGGCTGTAGGTCATCATCCCGGAAAATACGGTGAAAACCTTGTATGGAATCGGCGTGATCGCAGCAATGATGATGCCCCAGAAGCCGTAAACCGAATACCATGTCTCGATTTTAATTTGAGTCTGTCCGGATGGGTCGAAGAGGCCGAGGAGAGGAATCGCCACAGAATCCCGCAGCCCCCAACCGATGAGCCACCCGAGGACTCCGCCGATCACCGAGCCGGCGGTGCAAATGAGTGCGTATTTCGCCCATTTTTCGCGGGCACCGAAGCAGAGAGCGATGAGCAAAATGTCGGGAGGAATTGGGAAAAACGAGGATTCCAAGAGTGCGATCCAAAACAGCGCGTGCCCGCCAGCGGGGTGATCCGCCCACGAGACAGTCCAATGATAGAGGCGGCGGATCGGGTTTGGCTTTTTCGGGGTGGGGGCGGCGGTTTCCATGGGGATTAGCTGTGTTCTGGGCGGGGATCTCGGCTGAGAAGTTCGGTCATCGCTTGCGAGGCGGGTTTTGCCTCGTAGAGGATGCTGAAAACTGCGTCGATGATGGGAGTGCGCACGCCAACGCGGCGAGCGGCTTCGTGGATGGAGAGCGTGTTTGGAACGCCCTCAGCGACCATGCCCAAGGACTCGACCGCTTCGGCGGGGGATTTCCCGCTGCCGAGTGCGAGGCCGACGCGGTGGTTCCGCGAGTGCTCGGAAAAGCAGGTGACGATCAGGTCGCCGACGCCGGAGAGGCCGCTGAATGTCTCGTGGCGACCGCCGAGAGCCGTTCCGAGGCGGGTCATTTCTGCGAGGGCGCGGGTAACCAGTGCAGCGACGGCATTGTCGCCCAGTCCAAGCCCGTGCGCCATTCCGGCG
>JBILPN010000479.1:0-3470 GCA_044373865.1 Luteolibacter sp.
CCCGGCGGAGGTGCACTCGCTGGCGACCCAGTTGATGATGCCGGACCGCGCGATCCCGAAACCGCCAAGCGATGCGGGATTTGGCGAAAATTTCGTGGGTTTCAGCCCCGCACCCAGCCCCGCACCGGTGCCTCTCGCCCCCGCGCCGCCGCCGGCACTTCCCGCACCGGTTGCTCCCATTCCATGCGCGCCCAAGGCGGAACTCCCCACCGAGAATTTTGAATCCAAGGCCCCGGCTCCATTCCTCCGCCGCGTCAACCAGTTCCGCGATTGGATGCGCCAAAATTTCAAAGCTTCGGAAATTTTCATTTTGGACCGCGAGGGGCTTGTGATCTTTGACGACTCGAATCACGGACGCTTGCATTTCCTCGCGCGCAGCCTTGCCCTCGCCTCCACCCGCCCCGGCGCGGCAAGCGGTAATGTCCACGTAAAAATTGGGTCTGACACGACCTTCGAGGTGATCCCGGTCAACACCCCCTACGGTTGGCTCGTCCTCGGCGCCGTCGTCCCGGAAGCCCTCGGCCAACCCGCCGTCACCGCGGTCATGCGCGCACTCACGGTCGTAGCGTCCCCTCCAAATACCTGATTCTTAACGGGTCTCACGATTTTGGCGGGACAGGATCATCGTCGAAACCACCCCGCATGCGACCACCAGGCTGATCAGGAGAATCGCACAATACTTCTGAGTTTCTATCTGGTCGTTCCCCTCGACAAACTTCGATCCAACCTCAAACCGCGCCGGATCCGCCTTCATGAAGGGAATCGGCTTTTTCAACGCGTAAAAGACCACTCGCCGGTCCTGATTTCGATAGTCGTTCCTGAAGGTTTCCCCCTCACGCACCAGCAAGTCGATCCGCTCATTGACGAAAAATTCAGAGGCCGGGCGCGCTTTCGGATCGTCCTCCGGCCAAACTTTCATGGTCTCGACTTCAATTCGTGTGCCAAAAGTCGCAATCCGCCGAATCCGCTCAATCAAATCCTGCGCCTCTGCCCTCGACGAAGCACCGGAGGCGAGCAAGCGCCTCAGCCCTTCCTTGAGCATGTCAAATTTCTCAGCCCGCCGCTCATCCAGCGGCTCCGCTTGCGCGCGAACTCGGTCAATCCGGCTTTGCAAACGCAGGCGGTGTTTTTCAAACGGATTCTCGGTCGCCTGCGCCACAATCATGCCCTCGTATGCATAACGCAGCGGCATGATCGCCGCCGGAACTGGCACCCCACCGCGCTCACGCACCTCCGAGGCGTTTTCAAACAGGCCGTGATTCATCTCCCGATACGGCACCAAGGCCCCGGCCAAAAGCATCTGCGGCACCAGCAACAAGGGCACTGCGGTCAAGGCCGCACGCTCCGTTTTGACAATCGATGACACCACCAAGGCCATCGCCGTGCCCGTCCATGCCGTGAGTGTCATCCACAACCACAAATTTGGCAAAACCCCGGAAATCTCTAAAAAATGGTTGCCCACCACCAGATAGACCAAGCACTGGACCGCCGCCACCAAGCCCAGCGCCACAAACTTCGCCAGAACATAAGACCCCGCACCCGCCTGGCAATTCCGCTCGCGCCGCAAAATCGGCCGATCCCGCAAAACCTCGGTCGCAGAATTGGTCAAGCCCAGAAACATCGCCACCGTCGCACTCAGAAAAAGATAGGCGGGAATGTGCAGCGCTGTGGCGAACTCATAGGAACCCACAGGCGATGATCGCAGGGTGATCGCGATCAAAGCCGCCAGCAAGGGCGCTTCCAAGCAGGTGCTGTAAATCGTCCCGCGATTCCTCAATTTCGAGAGAAATGAGCGCAGGAAATGCGTCGCAAAAACCGCCAGCACCGACCGCAAACGTCTCGATGGTTTCGGCGGCACAGGCAAGCGGTCGC
Organism: Luteolibacter sp.; assembly: GCA_044373865.1. Taxonomy (GTDB): domain Bacteria; phylum Verrucomicrobiota; class Verrucomicrobiia; order Verrucomicrobiales; family Akkermansiaceae; genus Luteolibacter. The sequence continues at coordinate 1,873 of JBILPN010000479.1, forward strand.
CCGGCCCATGCTCTCCCGGCTTGGAAACCGGGCCACCACCCAGTTGCAGCGCCTGCATCAAATCCACGCTCTCAAACCGCTCCTGCCAAAACGATGGCGGAAAACGCCGCGCCGCCCCAGTGTTTGACCCGCCGCCGATGGAACTCAGCGGCGTCTCCAACACATCGAACACGAAATCCGCTCCCAAGGGCGACTGGCTGTTCACCGCCGGATGCGCGATGGCCAATTCCTCACAGGCATCCCGGAAATACCCAACCATCTCCGCCGGGGTGCCGAAATAGGCCAAGCGCCCCCCGCTGTCCAACAGCAAAACCTTGTCGAACAACCGCAACACGGGCGCTCCCGGACGGTGCAAGGACGCAATCACGATTTTCTCCCGCGCCAAGGACCGCAAGGTCTCGGCAACATGCTCGGAATCTTTCGAGGAGAGCCCAGATATCGGCTCATCAAACAAAAACACCTCCGCCCGGCTCCCCAAGTCCATCCCAAGGTTCAATCGGCTCCGCTCCCCGCCGGAAATCGTTTTTTCCCCTGCCGCTCCCACCCTCCGCCGCGCGATCGACTGCAAGCCCAACTCGGCCAACATGCTGTCCACCCGGCGCTCATGCTCGGCCAAGGACAAGGCCGGCCGCCGGATCGTCACGGCATGCCGCAAGTGCTCGCGCACCGTAAGTTGCGGATTCAAAGCTTCCTCCTGCGGCATGTGCGCGATGAATGGCACCAACTGCTCGCGGCGCTCATACAGGGGAATTCCGTTCAATTTCACCTTGCCCCGTGTCGGCTCGCGCTGGCCGGACAGCACCGCCAATAAGGTGCTCTTGCCACTCCCGCTCGGCCCAATAATGCACAACATCTCCCCGCGCTTCACCTCGAAGTTGATGTGGTCCAAGGCCCGCGAATCCGGCCCGAAATCGTGAATCAAATCCTCCACCGCCAAGGACTCAATCAAGGTCCGCTCTTCGTCCAAAAAACCCTCACTGAAGCGGCAGCGCACCGCCTGGCTCCCGGACAAGCGGATCAAGGACCCGTCGCGCAAGGGCGCGGTGTTCCGAACCGGCACGCCATCAACCAGGATCGAACCATGACTTTCCCTAACGAACAATTCACCCTCAGCGCGTTGTGCGTCAAACCGAATGAACAGGACTGCCCGTGGCGAAAGCTTGGAACCCAGCAGCAAATCCCCCGGCGCGAGCGCGGAGGCATCGTTGGAAACCAAATACTCCTGCCGATCCCCCGCCAGCCGGAAACGCCGACCGGATTGGGTCGCCTTGCGCCGCAAGTCATTGATCGACAAGCTCAAGCCTTCCACATTGCTGAGCCGCTCGTGGTTCCGACACAACACCACATCCCCCTTGCGCAGGGGCCCGCGGCTGCCCGCATGCAAATCCGTATCCCGCAACGCCTCCACGCGCGCCTCCAAACCGAAGCTGACGCGCACCTCGCTTTGCCGCCCGCGTGCCCGCTCGGCCTTGAAGCCGGCCGCCCCGGGCTCCAAGTAAATGGCCGGAGTATTTCCCGTCCGCTTCACATCGAGGAAAAACATGAGGTCCTCGTAGCTCAACGACCAACCCGGCACCACCAGCGGTTGCCGCTCGCGC
>JBILPN010000478.1:0-3470 GCA_044373865.1 Luteolibacter sp.
AGCACCGCCTCTCAGCAAAAGCCGGACAGGTTCGCCCTGTCCGGCTTTTTTTTGAATGATGAACTTTCCTAAACTCGCCGTAGCAGAATCAGAAGGCCAGCGTGCCATCGATCACGGCGGCAGCGTCGGCTCCCGCCGCGGAGTTGATACGGGAATCAAGCCGCGGAACTGGATTCGCTTCTTGAGGTTCTGCGCGTGAGAATGCCGCCGAGGCCAAGTCCGAGAAGCACCAGCGCACTTGGTTCGGGCACGGATGAAACATGCGTGGTGAATGCAAAATCGGTGCTTGGACTCGCTCTGAAGCCGGACGAAAATAGCGTTCCTCCCGAATATGGATTCGCGCTGCTGTAAGAATAAATGTTGAAGCCTGTGGCACCGGATGTCGGCGTGCTAACGGTAAATGCGAGCGGGGTTCCTGCCGTCTGTTTCACTGGCGAGACGAGATCGAAGTAAACCCAGCCGGCGGAGGCAGGCAAGTTTACCTTCGATAAGGTCACTGTCCCAACCACGTCCTTAAGACTGGATCCTCCAGATGTTAGGGTGTGGATGGTGAGGCTTGTGTTGGCGCCAGACCCTCCTTTTTTAATATACAAGCTGATACCTTCCAAATAGCCATTGACCGTCGGGGTAAAGGTCTGACCTGTTCCATCCCCATAGTCTGCGGAGGAAGGACCGGAGGTTTGGGATACGTCAACAATCACCGATGCTGCAGTCGCGCAAGTGGCAGAAATAAGTGCGAGAGTTAGAATGATGGGTTTCATATCAATTTTTCCGCAGAATGGATGCGAGCGGTTGCGAGTGATAGAATTGGGGGGCTTGGTGCTTTTACACGGGTCTGCATGCATTGCAGAGACCGGTTTCAGCTTGGATTTGGACGCTCGCTTCGCTCGGAACTCTGTGGGTGACCGAGCTTGAAGATGCCAGGCTATTTTCAGGCGCGTGATGCTTCGAAGCCCACGTCTTCGGTGAGTTTGTTGGAGGCGATGGCATGGTTTGCGAGTTCGTCACAGCGTTCATTTTCATCGTGGCCAGCGTGACCTTTGACCCAGTGCCAGGTGATTTTGTGGGCTTGCATAGCGGCAAGCAGTCGGAGCCAGAGATCTTGATTTTTGACAGGTTTTTTGTCAGAGGTTTGCCATCCACGTTTCTGCCATCCGACAATCCATTTTTTGGAAATTGCGTCGATCAGGTATTTCGAGTCCGAATACAGTTCGACTTCGCAAGGTTCTTTGAGGAGTTCGAGTGCGGCGATGGCGGCCCGGAGTTCCATGCGATTGTTGGTGGTCATGCGGAACCCTGCGGAGATTTCTTTGCGGTGACCGCCGGATGTCATCACTGCGCCAAAGCCGCCGGGGCCGGGATTGCCCTTGCAGCCGCCGTCGGTATGAATGATCACACGTTTCATAAGGCGGTGAGCTTGGAGTTGGCAGTGGCTGCGTGACAAGTCAATCCATGGTAAATTTGCATGGCGTGGCGGGGTCGTGAGGTGCGACTTGCACGTTCACGGTGGAAAATTGCATGGGAGAGCCGGGGATTTTAGCAGTGATGCATTGCGGGAAACTCGTGTGAGCCTTGATGATGCGGGCTTCACCGTCACTTGTGCTGTTTTGGCACTTCTGCTGCAAAGGACTCTTGTAAGGTCAGCCTGCTAGATGGGCCTGCATTTAAATCATGACAAAGACTCATTACAAGGCGGTGATCTCAGCTCCGGGAGAATTTCACCTCGAAAAAGTCATGACACGTCCACCAAGCGCGCAGCAAGTCTTGGTGCGGCTGGAGGGGTGTGGAGTTTGTACTTCTAACTTGGAGCTCTGGGAGGGAAGGCCGTGGATTTCCTATCCACTTGAGGCAGGCGCGCCGGGTCATGAGGGGTGGGGAATCGTGGAGGCGGTGGGAGGGGATGTGGATGAGGTGCGTGAGGGGGACCGAGTCGGGGTTTTGTCGCGGCATGCGTTTAGTGAAGTGGAATTGGTGGATGCTGGGCAGGTGCTGCCGTTGCCGGCGTGCCTTGATGGCATGGACTTTCCTGGCGAGTCGCTGGCGGCGGCGATGAATATTTTCCGGCGGGCGGACATTCATCCCGGGCAGCGGGTGGCGGTGATCGGGTTGGGGTTTCTTGGCTCGCTTTTGGTGCAGTTAGCAACGGTGGCGGGCGCGAGCGTGATCGCGATTTCACCGGCTCCGGCATCTCTGGACGCGGCGCGGCGCATGGGGGCTTTGCATGCGATTTTGTTAGGGAAGCTGCATGCCGTTCTGGATGAGGTCGGAAGGGTGACTGGCGGAAGTTTTTGTGAGCGCGTGATCGAGGCCACCGGTGATCAGAGGGGCTTGGATTTGGCGGGTGAGCTGTCCGCGGTGGGAGGGAAGTTGGTGATTGCGGGCGCGCACCGCGGTGGGGCTAGGCGGGTGAATGTCGAGTTGTGGGGTGCACGCGGGCTTGATGTAATCAATGCGCACGCGAATGCGCCAGCGGACTGTCTGGATGGCATGCGAGCAGCGATTGCCATGCTTGGTGATGGACGTTTGGAGCCGACGCCACTCTACACCCACCGCTTTCGATTGCCTGATTTATCCGATGCATTTGGCATCTTGGGCAGTCGGGATGAAACTTTTATCAAAGCGTTAATGACCTATGATTGAGAAACTAGAAGTGAGGCCGAAGGCCAAATATGAGAAATGGGAGCGTCCACTGAAAGTTGGGTTTTCGGGAGTGTCCGAGCGAGACCGGCAAAGTTTAGATTGGGCATTGGCGAGTGGATTGTCGCGTGTGGTTGCTCTGGCTGAATCGGATCGCAACATGGCAGAAGACATTGTTTCCGTTTATCGAGGTGTCGCGTTATTGGATACGTTTGATGAGTTGTTGGGATGCGGGCTGGATGGTCTCGTGATTGCGGGGCCGAGTCACTTGCATGCGTCGCGGGTGATTGCCGCGCTGGAGCGGGGGATTCCCGTTTTTTCCCGATGGCCCTTGGGCTTGAGTGCTGCGGAAACTGAGGCGGTTGTGACCACTGCGCGGCGTTTGGATCGCTTGCTTGGCGTGGATTTTCCCTATCGGATGACAGAAGGGATGCAGCAAATTCGAGATTTGATTCGCAGTGGAGAGATGGGTGAGATCCTTGCGATTGAAGCGGTCTATCACCTTGCCAATGGGCCGTCGGAGGCGTGGTCCTACAGTCGGGCGAGAGCAGGTGGGGGTTGCTTGTTCGATTTAGGGGCACAGTTGTTGGACTTGGCATTGTGGAGTTTGGATTTTCCAGAAGTGATCAGCGCACAGGGCAGCGTGCGTGACGGAACTCGAGGCGATGCGGGGGATCGGGTGGATGACAATGCGAGTGGATTTGTCCGCCTGCAGAGTGAGGCGACCTTGCAGTTCGCATGCTCATGGGGGAGGCATGTAGGAGGTGAAGCAGACTTGCGGATACAATTTTTCGGGACTCGCGGGTCGGCGGTTTTTGAGAATATCGGCGGTG
>JBILPN010000480.1:0-3458 GCA_044373865.1 Luteolibacter sp.
CGCGCTTCTTTTGCTCCGCCCGATTGGCGCAGTCGTTGATTTGAAGACCTTCCGGTCCTAAAAATCCTATTTTTCCCGGATTGCCCGGAAAAAGAATCGATGCTAAGGGTGTGTCTCATGAAATCAAAACAGCTCAAATTGCTCAGCAACATTTGTTTCTTCTGCGGATTCGCCTCGATTCTAGGATCGATCGCAATCTGGTTCCTCACAGGTGGCGCGACCGAGGCAGCGCAGGCCCATGGCGAAAGGTTCGGAATCTTCGTCGGGCTCTGGGCTCCGACGTTTCTCATCCTCTCAAACCGCTTCGACCGCTACGCGGATCGGGCTGCCTGAGCCCACCCATGCCGGAGCGGGTCAATCGGCAGTTTCGCCTAGGTTCCGCCTGATCAATCACCGACGGATCATCACGAAACATGCTTTCTCAAATCGATAACTCCTTCATCGTCAGCCAATCCTACGCCCGGTTCGCGGGTATTGGGGAATCTCGCATCCCCAGCCCGTGGGGCGGGGGCGCGCTGCGGTGGAGTTGGTGAAACCGCCAGATTCGCTTGTGAAAAAATTTTCAGAATGAGGATCCAACTGTCTCCCGAGAAGACCAAGCCACATGGATGATTCGGCGATCCACTCGCTCTCAAACCGAGAGTTGGCGGGAAAGGTCTTGTCCCGCATGCGCCCCTATCGCGGACGGCTCATCGCGTCCCTGGTGCTGCTGGTCTTTTCAGTCCCCTTCATCAACTTCCACCCGCTCGTCTGGGGATACGTCGCCGATGGACTTGTCGGAAAGACCCTCACGACCGGCGATTTGTGGATGTGGCTCGCGATCATGTTCGGCACCTACGTCATCGGCGCGGGCGCGAATGCGGTGCATTCCTACCTGATGGAGAAAACCGGACAGGCGCTTGTCCGCGACCTTCGCTGCGAGCTTTTTGCGAAATTCGAGTCCCAGTCGCTGGCCTACCACCGCGACACCAGCACCGGCGAACTTGTCACCCGCATCACCAGCGATGTGGATGCGATGGAGCAGTCAGTCCTGCAGGGGCTGACGAGCCTGTTGGAGGAAATTGTCACCTTCATCGTGGTCGCCGGGATCGTCCTGTGGATCAGCCCGCTTGTGGGAGCGGCGTCGATCCTGCCACTGGCCTTCGCCTTCATTTTCATCCGCAACTACAGTCTCCGTGTAAAAAGCATCTACGAGGGTGTCCGCAGAAAGCTCGGACACATCGGCTCCTTCGTGCAAGACAGGCTCGCGGGCGTGCAAGTGACGCAGTCCTTCGCGCGTGAGGCCGCGGAAAAGGAGACCTTCAATGGACGTGCCGCGCTGTTTTACGAAGCCAGCGTGGGCGCGAGCCGGCTGCGCAACACCTACTTCCCCATCGTCTCCATCTTCGGCTTCATCAACAATCTCATCATGCTCGGCCTGGGAGCATGGCTGATCATGCGCGGCAGCGAACTTTTCACCCTCGGTGCCCTGCTTGCCTACCGGGGATTTTGGTGGCGCTTGCAAAGTCCCATCCGCACCATCGCCAAGACCAGCGATATCCTCCAGCGGGCAAGGGCGGCGGCACAACGCGTCATCCAGCTGATCGACACGCCGATTGCCATCACGGAAAAACCGAACGCGCTGCCATGGACAGCACGCGAAGGCCGCATCGAGTTCCGCCGTGTAAAGTTCCACTACGTCCCCTCCAAGCCGATCCTGCGTGGCATCAGTTTCAAGATCCGCGCTGGCGAATTCGTCGCGATTGCAGGCAGCAGCGGATCGGGGAAAAGCACCCTGCTCAACCTCATCCCACGCTTTTACGACAGCGCCGAAGGCAAAATCACCGTGGATGGCATCGAAGTGCGCGATCTGCGTTTCGCCGACCTGCGGGGCGCGATCGGTTATGTCGGGCAGGAAAATTACCTCTTCGACGGCATCGTGCGGGACAACCTCCGCTACGGCAAACCCACTGCCACCGCCGAGGAAATCGAAGCCGCCGCCCGCTCGGCGAATGCCCATGATTTCATCCTCGACCTGCCGCAGGGCTACGACACAAGGGTCGGGCAAAACGGCGTGAAACTCTCGGGCGGCCAGCGCCAGCGGCTGAGTCTCGCCCGCGCATTCCTCACGGAGCCCAGAATCCTCCTCCTCGACGAGCCGACCGCGAGCGTCGAGCCTGAGAGCGAGTCCCTGATCCATGATTCCATTCTCAAGCGGACGCGCGATGGAGTGGGAACAACCCTCCTCGTCACCCATCGCATCGACCTTTTGCGCCAGGCGCCGAGAATCCTATTTCTCGAAAACGGAGAATTGACGGGCGACGGCACGCACGAGCAACTCGTCGCCGGCTGCCCCGGATATGCGGATGCCTATCACCGCTGGGAGGTGGAGGAGGAAATCGTGGGAGGGCACGCAGCCCATGGAATTTGATGAAAATACCGGATGCGCCGCCGCCGAAACATCTTATGAATAGGGAGTATGACCCATGAAAATCACGACAACATCATTCGAATGGCTTGGGAGGATCGCACGTCATTTGAAGAGATTGAGAAAAAGACCGGGCTTTGTGAGGCCGAGGTCATCAAGCTGATGAGGAAAGAGATGAAGCCATCGAGTTTCCGCATGTGGAGGAAGCGCGTGAGCGGCCGGATCACCAAGCACCGCAAATTGTTCCTGCGGAGGGACAAGCCCGCCATCGGGCATGGCGCGGCCTGCCTGGATAATGAGCCCGATTCCCTCTAAGCCAGCTCCCCTGCTCTCTCGTGAAAACAACCCGTCAGCCCCCTGAAAGCCGCGATGTCAAAAACAGCGCCTTGCAGGAATACTTTGCCCGCCGTTTCCGCATCCTTCTCACCGGCGATCCCGATGGCGTGCCGCCCTGGCTCGCTGTCGTCGCCGCGGGAAAAGGCCCCGGCCTCTATCTTCCCACCGATGCACCCTGGATCGTCCACGGCGACATGGCAACGCTCGTCGGCGGCATCCGCGCCTTGTTGGTGCAGGCGCTCCACCCCGGCAGCCTAGCGGGAGTTCGTAGCCATTCCCGCTACAAGGATGATCCGCTAGGCCGGCTTTCCGGGACCATCCGCTGGCTGACGATCACAACCTATGGCTCGCACGAGGCCATCGCAAACGAGGCGAACCGGGTCAACCGGATGCACGATCGCGTCAAAGGCGAGTATCAGAACGCGCAGCGCGAAACCACGAGCTACCGCGCTGCAGATCCGGATTTGCTGCGGTGGGTGCACATCGCGTTCATGGATTCCTTTCTCCGCAGCCACCAACTTTTTTCCAAGCGTCCCCTGCCCGGCGGCGCGGACGCATACATCCGCCAGTGGTCGAAATCCGTCGAGCCGCTCGGGCTAACCGATGTGCCGATGAATGAGGCGGAACTGCTCGCAAGCATGGCCCGCTATCGTGCGGAGCTGACGGTGACAGACGAGACCCGGGAAACCATTCAATGGATCAAAGATGCGCCCCT
>JBILPN010000481.1:0-3453 GCA_044373865.1 Luteolibacter sp.
ATCGCCGACGAAGCTATTCTGACCGCTCAAAAGCACGGTTCCTGCGGTATTCTTGGTGATTCCACCGGCACCGGAAATGTTCCCTGACAAAGCCAGATTGCCTTGGGCCGACACCATCGTGATGCCCAAGGAATCCGCCAGAACCAAGGGTGCGGAAATTTCATGATCCCCCGCTAGAACTCCAATTTCCGCATCTCCTGAGCTTGCATCAAAGGAAAGAGTCGATGTTCCAGCCAACTGATAAGAACTGGAATTGTTGAATTGGAGAATTCCAAGCGTCTTGGAAGAGTCCAAGGTCACGGTCACGGGTCCTGTGATCGCGGCACCGAAAATCGCAGTAGCACCTGCCGCATTTGGAACACCATTGATCCAGTTGCCTGCCGTTGACCAATCGCCCGAGGCATCGACGTTCCACTCCGGCGGCGCCTGGCCGGTAATCGCCAAGGTGATCTTTCCTCCCACCGCGCTGAATGTGTAGGAAAGCCCGCTCTGCATGCTGTCTGGAGTGACTTCAAAAAGCTCGTTGGCGTCTCCGGTGAAGGAACCGGAGTATTCAATGAGATCATAAGTTCCAAGCGTGCTCCACTTGGCCACGGAATTTTCCACCCGCAGATCGACCATCACCGGACTCGCCGCCGATGCATTGGCTGTGACGAGATCTCCGCTAACTGCAATTTTGTCATGGGATGCAGCGGTGACGAATTCAGCGGCAATCGTAGCGCCACCTGACAAGGTCAAATCTCCGGTGCGAAGTGTTCCAACTGAAGAACCTGCGAGAGTCATGCCACCCGGACGGAGGCTTGCATCGCTGGACACAGAGACCGCACCCGAGATCGTTCCACTTCCCCCAAGCACCGCATCCAACACCGACACCGGACCGGACGAGGTGGCACTGCCTGTCAAGTTATCCACGGCGAATGTTCCTGAATTGACGGTGGTGCTGCCGAGGTAGCTGTTGCTCCCTGACAAGGATACCAAACCAGCCCCAGAAACTGCTAGATCGCCATCACCACTGATTTCACCGCTCACGGCAAGCGAGTCGGAAGATGTGAGTCCGGAAAAACCTGCGGTCGCGCCTGCTTGAATGCTTACTGCCCGCGCAACTGCTAGAGCGGGAACTCTGGAGACAAGATTGCCCGCGCCCGTCGCGAAGGTCACACCGTTGGCAAGGTTGCCAAGTGCAGTGTTGGCAGCAATCACCACCGATCCCCCCTCAATCACGGAAGCAAGGGTGTAGGTGTTGATTCCATTCAGACTCAAGCTGCCCGAGCCTTGTTTTCTCAGGGTTCCCGCGCCAGAAATGATCCCAGCGACCGTGTGATTTGTGCTGGAGTTGAATTGGAGAGTTGCGCCGGACGCAATTGAGATATTGGTGGTTCCAATGCTGGACCCCTCGCCAAACTCAAGCGTCCCAACGCTCACGGTGGTGTTCCCGGTGTAGCTATTGGTTCCAGTGAGCGTGAGCTTGCCCGCACCCACTTTGGTGAGCGCTGCAGCGACGGTATTGTTGTTCGAAATACCCCCTGCATAGGTGGAGTCCAAGCCCAAGGCCCCGACTGAATAAGTCGCAGCTCCAGCCGTGCCACCGCGCAGCGACGCCGTCGCGGACGTGCCGGAAAGCGAACCAATGTTGATGGTGTTTCCCGTGGAGCCAGTCACAGCGGTGATCCACACGCTTCCAGCCAGATCAAGCTTGGTGTTCACCATCCCACCGGCCGCATACGCTGCACCACTTTGGTTGATGCGCAGACGAATCCCTCCGCTGCCCGCAAAATTCAAATTGCCGGTGAAGCCCACGAAATTGTTTCGAAAATCAGAGCGGTCGGTGTTTGACCGCACGTTCATATTCAAAGTCCCTCCACCCGTCACAGCACCCGACATTTCAAAGCGATTCGGCGCATTGATGGTGCCAACCTTGCCGGCATCGACGTTGATCGTGTGGCTATAGTTCAGGGTGTTGTTATTCCCCATCGTCGAATCCAGAACACCGCCATCGAAATTGATTGTCCCAGCCCCGATGCCACCTGCGCTATAGCTCGTTCCCAACCCGAGGGTGAGAGTCGCACCTGAATTGATGTTCGTGCCGCCCGCGTAGGCGTTGGTGTTCGAGAGCGTCAAATTACCAGAATTGACGGTGAGACTGCCGGTGTAGGTATTTGCAGCGCTCAAAGTCAAAGTTCCTGCTCCATTCTTCACCAGCCCCGCAGAGCCAGCGACGACAGAAGAAATGCTAGTGTTCACCCCGCTTGTGATGCTCGGCGCGGTCCCTGCAAGCGTCAGCACATTTGCACCTGACAAAGCCCAAGTGCCAGGCGTGGAGGCATCTGCATCTCCGAAACTCATGGACCCGATCGTGCGCGCCGCATCAAGAGTCACCGTCTGGAGCGCGGCTGGAAGATCCACCGTGGTGAAGTCCGCGTCACCTCCCGCAGAGGCAACGATACCGTCCGCCCAATTCGCTGAGTCACTCCAGTTGCCGCTGGCTGCGGCGCTCCAAGTCCCGTTGGTTTGCGCCTGCGCCGAGGCCATGGCACACAGCGACGTGAAGACGATGACGGAGTTGCGCGAAAGTGGCGCGAAGGCGGTGATTAAGGAACGGAACTTTGGCTTCATGGTGATGAGGTTTTTAAGGGTTTTTTACCAAGGCACCTGACGATGCTGCTTGATGAATACCCCATCAAAATCTCACACGGCGAAAATTCAGTCTATACCCCAAGCGGAGTAAGCCCTTTACCCCGCCAGTGAATGCCCCCACTCCTCCCCACAAGACGCACGCCGCTCTAGCCCAGTGGACCGTGTTGATCGCGCTTGGCATCCCGGAATTTCATCGCCGCTTCCGTGCGCGAATGAACGTGCAGTTTCTCATAAATCCGCCGCAAATGCACCCGCACCGTCTCCACGCTAATTTCCAGCCGATGCCCGATTTCCTTGTTCGCTAGCCCGGTGGTCAGCAACTCCAAAATCTCGGTTTCCCGCTTGGACAACTTCACCGCATCTGGCGACGGCGATGTCATCGGCTGGTGGAATGCATCCACCACGCGCCGAGCGATTTCCGCGCTCATGGGAGCTCCTCCAGACCGAACATCGCGAATCGCTTGGCGCAACTCATCCGGCGTGGAACGCTTGAGCAGGTAACCCGACGCCCCGGCTTTGAGCGCGGCGAAAATTTGATCATGATCCCGATACACCGTGACCATAATCACCTGAATTTCAGGCAGGTGATGTTTGATTTGTGCAGTCGCTTGGATCCCTGACATGCCCGGCAAATTGATATCCATCAACACGACATCTGGCCGGAAGGCATCCACCTTTTTCAAGGCCTCTTCCGCGCTTGTCCAAACTCCGATGCAATTGAAGTCGTCCGCCGATTCCACTACCTTCCGCAAGCCATTTCCGAGCGCCGCGTTATCCTCCACGATGGCGATGTTGATCGAATCCTGTTTGGGCAATGGC
>JBILPN010000482.1:0-3445 GCA_044373865.1 Luteolibacter sp.
CGGCACGGTTTCCGGCGCTGGAAGTGATTCGACGCTAACGCTGGTCTTAACACCTCCTTTGAATACCACGTCATAGTTGCCAGATTCCCATGCCACCAACATAGCATTATTTTTAGCGGTTCGCAGTTCCGGGGATAGCTCCGACAAGTCAGCAACGCCACCTGCTAGACTCCGTATCAGCTTGCCACCTTGCAGCACATCCGTAACGGCAACGGTTCCCTTGGATGGCTTGCGAAAGACGATGAACTTCGCATCGTTGTTTTCCATCCGCATGGAAATGGAAGTGGATTTCCCATCATCATCGAACATCACCACATCCGTCATCCCACCCGTAGCAGGATCCCAGATTTCCGGGACTTTTCCAGTAACCCGAAATTTCAAAACCAACTCCTCCGCCTTTTCTTTCTGAAACGACACGAAATAGAAATCACCGTCTTGAATTTTCCGATGAATATAGTGAAGGTCCGAGTCTTTTGAATTCTCCGTGAAATCAGGAACAAATGCATCCTCCTTGAAAATCGTCTCGAACGATTTGCCCGTGATCACACGGCCTTTCCCCACCTTGCGTTCTGCCGCACCGGGTGTTGTTGGCCAGAGGTTTTCCGCGAGTTGAAGGATCTCCTTGTCCGCAGTAGGAAAGCCACTCATCGAGGGTGAGCGTGATGGCCGCGGACCAATGACCGTGGCTCCTGCCATCACGAGCTCATTGACTTTTTTCAAGGCGGCGGGAGTGAAGCGAGCGCTCTCCGGCAGAACCAAATACGCGTAACGCATTCCGCTAGGTAGAACCACCGAACCATCCTCCACACGCATCGTATCAAAGGTCGCCCTGTCACACACATCGTAATCATAGCCCTTCGGCAACACCGGCAGCATCTTCTGGCGCGGATCCATCACTCCGGGAACGGAATACCATGCGCTGTTAGGGACATCCTCACCATAGTAGTAGCACACATCCGCAACAAACTTCCCCTGGCGGAGCATATACTGACAGCGCGTCAGATAATCCACCCAAGCACGCCCCTGTTCCCACCAAGTTAGGGTCCGGTCAAAGTTCAAACCGAACTGGCCCAAGGACATTCCGGGAAACCGGTCGTCTGGTTGATGGACATAGCGGTGAAACACGATTTCATTCATGCCTTTACAAAACTGGCGGTCGCCGAGCGCCTTAATCCGATAGGGATACTGCGTCCATCCGTCATGATGGCCGAAGGAGGTAAAAGCTTCACAGGAAACAATCTCCTTCCCATAGACGTGCGCTGCGACGGCCGCCTCCTTGGTGTTGTCCTGTCCACCACGCCAACCGTGGACAGGATCCGCTTCCCCTTCGATCCAGAACTCACCTTGCGGAATATCCGTTTCACCCAAGCACTGGATTTGATCCATCAGGGCGGGCATTCCGATGCCGGGCGCCTCCGCCTCCAACTTGATCCCGTGCTTGTTGAAGAGCTCCCGGAATTTTCCGTAAAAATTGGCGGCCAGCAGGTCACCAACCGTGCGGCGGTAGTCCCACAGAAAGCGCTCGGTCAAATCAAGGTTCCCAACAATCCGCCCGGTTAGCGCGATCAACCATTTCCGACTGTCGTAGCCCCTGCGAGTGGCAAATTCTTCAGGAAACTTCTTTGTCCATGTCTGACATCCCGCTTCCCAGCTATCCACGTTGACATCGATGAAAATCTTTCCCGTTAGAGGCCCGAGCAAGCTGCACATTTTCCCAAGCATGCCGTTGTTGAAATGAAACTCCAACGCCTCAGCGCTCATCTTGTCAACTTCCAGCCCCTTGGAACGGTCCGAGGCGGGCTTAATTTCATTTCCATTCGAGGTGTGGCCGATGCGCAAGATCGTCCAATCCCCTGCCGGCAAGTCGCACTGAAGTTCCCCACCCGGCAACAAACTGCTCGTTAGATCGACAATCTTATCAAGAGGGATCTGTTGCGATTCGTCAATTTTCTGTGTCGAGGGAGTGGAGATCTGCGGTTGTGTCCGCATCCGGGCGGCCTTGCTATGGATTTGATCCAAGCGCGCCGACTGGAAATTCAGCTCATAAAGTTTTGTCGGAATAGCCGGACTGGGCGCCGTGAACTCGATTTTCACAAAGCGTGCTTCCCGGCCTTGAAACCCTTCGATGATTTCTTCCCTTGCCGAAGTCACCTCACTCCGCCAACGCCGGATGCTCCCGGCTGGCGTCCACGTCTTCCCATCCTCACCGGAGAACAACTTCACCACACAGTTCTTGCTGTCCTCGTGCATTTGCAAGCTCAAGGAGCGCACCGGCACAGGCTTTTCAAATTCGAAGACAACGGACCGGCTCACCTCACCAGCCTTGGGAGCCGGCAGCGTGACGAACGTTTCGTCATCACCATCCAATGCGGCCGACCAATCGAAGCCCGCAATGTCGGACTGGATTTTTGGATGCAGCGCGGATACCGGCACCGCATCTCCCGGCAGCGTGGGGAATGCAAAGATCGCAATGTCCTGGTAGTAACCGTGATTGACGGGTGGCTGCGGCAATTGAATTTTCCCGCTCATCGGGCCCTTGAGGAATTTTTGCCGCCACACCACTTCTTGCATCGACAGCTCCGGAGTGATCCACGGTCCGCCCGAGCCCGAGCATCCCGCCGCGCTGGATGCGCCAAGCGTCAATCCCAGCCGCTCACACTCCTTGGCCGCATGGGTCACCGCCTTCATCCATGCCGGTGAGAGAATGACATCCTCGCCCTGCGCCTCAGGCGGCCCACCCTGATAGATATTGGTGATCTGCGCTCCCTTCAGACCGATCCGCTTCATGGCCTCAAGATCCTTGGTGATGCCATCTTCCGTGACGTTTTCATTGATCCAATGCCACCAGGTGCGTGGCTTGCTGGCATTGGGCGGAGTGACAAACCCGGCATCAAGCGGTGCCCCGCCCTTTTCCCCAGCAGCACTGCCCGAACTAACAGCCATGGCCGTCAACAGGCAGAAAAGCGTCATCACCAGTGTTAAATTATCGTATTTCATATTAAATTTTCCCGCACGGAAGCGAGCGCCAACGGCACCTGATACCAGTGGATTGTCCACTAGCCCCAGATCGATCACTTGAGTGCCGAAGGATTCGAGCTGCTGACGGATTTGTGCCTGATAGCCCACGAGTTTTTCATTAAACCCGGCAAACTGGGGCCAATACATGTCGAGTCCGAACGGTTCGCGCGGTGTTATCGAACTGAAGCTGGTTCATTTTTGCATGCTTGGATATCCTCATTTCTTAGGAGACGCTGATGACGAAATTTGCCACTGGAGCCGCACGAAAATTTGGGTGGAATCCTGCAAAATGAGGATACCCGTTCCTAGAATCGCAGCTACATTGTCAATCCAAACGATGAATAGGCATCACCTCCTTATACCAGAAGGTGGCTAGCCTCCTAAAAAGACCGTTTTCCTTGCATGTATTTGAAAAAAACCTTCATCA
>JBILPN010000483.1:0-3441 GCA_044373865.1 Luteolibacter sp.
GTCCGAGTTAGATTTTTCAATTTCATGATATGTTGGTTGGTTGGTGGAGCAGCCTTCGTGGCCGTCCGTGGAAGATGAACATGGATGGTGACCCCCAGCAGCGCCATGGGGTGTATCCCCACTGCTTCGTAAGCAATTCCCGGATGATGCTCCCGCATCCGTGCGGATCATCTTAGACCTTCACCCCATGGCGTGGATCAGAAGGACTCCATAGGCTCTGGACATCACCAGTAAACCCCATCGCAACATGTGCTACCCAATGAATGAATTTGAGACGGATTTTGAAAAAAACTACAAACCGGCAGGCGGATGGATGTCCTCCCCATCCTGCCCGGTCGAAACCTCCATGAAACGAGGACGGGATGTTTGCAGCGCTGTTGCAAGCCGTGATAGCAATGAGAAAAAGACCGACAAGGTTGCATTGAATGAAAGATCCTATCCACTGATTCTGGCCGGCATCAGTGCGGGCGCGCTGCTGGCTTTAGTGATCGCAGGCAGGTTGCGTGGCAAATTCTGTTAAATAGAGCACGCGGCCAAATGCCTGCCGAGGTGGGGTTTCTACCTATTGTTTGCAACGGTTTGTTGTGCAAACTTCAGGCGTCCCGGTAATAATGCATAGGATCCATTCAAATAGGGACACTAGCCCTGCCAAAGCAGGGTTGGTGGATCTGACGCGGACAACCAAACAAGAACATGTCAATAGGAACCATTCTTCTAATCGTTATTATTCTGCTTTTGCTTGGAGCAATCCCCACATGGCCGCACAGCCGTAGCTGGGGATATTTCCCGAGCGGTGCGCTGGGCCTGATCCTGCTTGTTCTGATCATCCTGCTGCTGCTTGGTAAAATATAATCAAGTAAACTGAAAATGGACCTTCGCCCTTAACATGGTCCAGGTGATTGGCGCGATCGGAGGGAGATAGGCAAAAAATTAATGCAAACCATGCAACGTCTACTTTTTGAGATGCCACCAAACGGAAAAACGCGCGACCTTGGTCGTGGGCTTTCACGGTTTGGAATGGCGCTTGCACAAGCCGCATGGCTTGGCATGGCAGCCGCTGGCACAGCCGGTCATGCGGAAGAATCCGCAACCAAGAAACAGGGCGCACAAGTGCTAACCCTAGGGCGGGTCGATGAGGTTCTTGCTGATATCGTCACTGACAATCCCGAGGTCCAGTCGCGGAATCATGCATGGCCCCTTGGTTCATGGGCGTCGCAACAGGTGCGCTCTGCATGGAAGCCCGGCTATGTTTTTCTCGATGGTTATTTGGGCAGCAGCTTCGACCGGCACGGCGCTCTCGATGCTCCGGTTTACTTCCTATCGAGTTACGATTCCCGCTTGGGCTATTCCTACTCGCCGGTGGTCGCCATCGAGCTTGTTGCGCTGATGGAACACCTGTTCCCGCGGATCCATGATCATCACCGCGAATTCGGTGATGATTGCGATCGGAGTTACCGCGATCGCGGATACCATTTTCCCAACGCCTATCACCCTGACCGCCGCGGCGATGATCGGGTTGATCCCTATCGGCGTTGGAAGCATCGTGAGGACCGAGATTGGGAGCGCCGTCATGAGGTTTCCTATGATGATCGGCGCGATCATGGCTCCGCGCGTCCACCACGCACTTGGGCCGCCCAGAAGAAACGGAGAATGGATAGGGCCGAGGCTAGAGAGCAGCAGTTCCTAATAGCTTCTCGGCTGGACCAAATGACGAAACATAAAGGCAGGGCCATGCGCACCGAGTGGATGCCTGCGGAAGAAAGGCGAAAAATAACAAAAAGGAGCCACGAAGCCCGCAAAACACGCGAGCAGAGAAGAAGGCTCGAGAAAGAATGTGTCAGGATCGCCAGTGGAAAGACCGAGCGGCGTGCCGACAAGCCGCCGCGTCAGGAACCGCAAGCCAAGGAGCTGAAGCGCGAGCCACGCGAGCTAAGCCGCCAACCCGCGCGCACTGAAAAGGCGACAGAACCAAGCTCCCGCCAGAAATCCGGCACGGACGCGGAAGTTTCCGAACAATCTAGCGGGCAAGGCCGCAAAATGGAACGTAACTAAACATTGATACCCACAGAAAAACACCGACATGAAATATCCAACCTATGCAATCATCGCAATTGCCACCGTCCTCACGATCAGCTGCAACAAGGAGAAAGCCGTGATTGATGATACCACGGACGCCACCAAGGAGGCGATCGAAACACGCAAGGATGAAGTCGCCGCGGATGCCGAATACGCGACCGAACAAACCGATGCTAATGCCAAGATCGACAAGGCGAGGATCGAGGCCAACAAGGTTTCCGCCGAGGCACAACTCGATGCCGAGAAGAAGAAAGCCCAAGCCGAGGCGGATGCCGCCAAGGCCAAGGTGGATGCGGAAAACGAATAGTCGCTTTGAATAGGATGCTCGACACTTCTATTCATCTGACAGGGACGTTCATTACGGGTTGAATCCGTCTTGAACGTCCTTCATTTGCTACTGCTACCCGAATACCACATGGCAACAAATGATCCTCAATCCATGCGATACGGGCTCATCGCCGCACTGCTGGCGCTGCATGTCTCCTGTTCGAGCACTTCCTCCAATGCGCGGATGGAGCAAACGAGCAGTGGCATCACCAGCGGGGGCAATCTCGCGATGGTGGCAGTGCGTTCCACCGCGCTCGCGGCAGTCCGCCAACCAGTGACGACAACCAGGCTCGGGCTGGCGGTCTTATGGCACCGCCCGCGCGAGATCGTTAGTGCTAACATCCCTATTGATATCGCCGCCCAATCCAGCTCCACCGAGGCCCCGGGCTCTCCTGAGTTTGAGACCGTGCTGGACCAAATGAAGTTTCCCAGAGCCGAAGCTGGCAAGCTCACGTGGCTGGTGGACGGTCCCTCTTTTTTCCCAGAGCTCGACCGCCAGATCGCCGCGGCCCGGCAATCGATCAACCTTTAGATCTATATTTTCGACAATGATGACATCGGTGTCCGCTATGCAGATGTGTTGAAACGCCGGTCTTCGGAAATTCCGGTCCAGGTGCTTTTCGATGATCTTGGAAGCACGCTTGCCCAAGCGTCAGCGCCCGAGGCCCTCGGACCGCGCGGATTCATTCCACCGCCTGACATGAACGCCTATCTGCGGCAGGACTCCAAAACTCGCGTTCGCCGCACCCTCAATCCCTGGCTGGTGTGCGATCACACCAAGCTCTTTGTGTTCGATCAAAAGGTCGCCATCTTGGGAGGCATGAACATCGGCCGCGAGTATTATTCCGAGTGGCATGACCTGATGGTCCGCGTCGAAGGCCCCGTGGTCCAGTCGCTGTCTCGGGAGTTCAAACGGGCGTGGAGAAAAGCGGGCCCTTGGGGAGATTTTGCGCTTTTGCGTAAGCCCTCGCTCTTCCGGCCCCACATGCCAGTGGCGGATGGAATTGCGCTGCGGATCCTGCGGACTGATCCCGCGGA
>JBILPN010000484.1:0-3435 GCA_044373865.1 Luteolibacter sp.
AGCACCGCGCAAGCAGACGCTTTTCACGGTGTATTCGAATGCTTGGGTCTATGTCGGTTCGCCGCTGCCCGCCGTGCCGATGGGGGATCACACGGTCACCTGGACACTGCTAGACGAGGTGCCTGACAAGGAGAAAATGTTAGCCGTTAAAAAGACCGACAAGGACCTGCGCGACAATCCTGCAAAGTATGCCAACAACACCTTCTCCGTCGGTCAGATCATCGTGCTGGGAGATCTCATTGATGAAAACGGCAATCCGCTCCCTTGAGATGATCATGATTTTCCTCCGTTTCATCTTCGCACTGTTGGCATCTTCCGCCGTTCTGCCCGCTCGCCCGCTGGCGGACTTCATCGGCCCGTCCGCGCCGGCACCGGAGACGGTGGTGGTCAGGCGTGTGGGCGATCAGGAGGTGAAACTTGAATTTTTTCGCCCGTTAGGAAACCCCGTTGGCAAGCGCGCCCCCGCCATCGTCTGGATTCACGGCGGCGCATGGGTGGGCGGCACGACCGATGCCACTACGCCGCACGCCAGATATTTTGCCAGTCGTGGAATGTTCACCGCGAATGTTGTCTATCGACTTGCCAGTCCGGGCAAGGTCACTGTCGCGGATTGTCTGGCAGACTGTCGCGGCGCGATGAGCTATCTGCGAGAGCATGCGGCGGAGCTTGGAATCGATCCCACGCGCATCGCCGTCGCCGGAGATTCGGCGGGTGGTCATCTTGCCGCTTCGTTAGGCACACTGCCAGGCGGTGATGTCTCATCCCAGCCAAACGCGATGCTACTCTACAACCCCATCGTGGACATGACCGAAGGTGAGTGGATCCGCTACGCGGTTGGCGGCGATGCACTGGCTAACAGAAAGTCGCCGCTGCCTGCCGCTCCGCAGGATCTTGCGCTCGCGCGTTCGCTGTCGCCGCTTTTCCATGTCCGGGCTGGACAGGTGCCTTCGATCATCCTTCACGGTCGTGGGGATCGCGTGGTGCCGGTCAGTCAAGCCGAGCGCTTCGCCGCAGCCTCACGTGTGGCGGGCATTCGCTGTGATCTGGTGATCTACGAAAACAACATCGGTCATGCCTTCGTGCTGGCCGCTTACAAATATCCCGAACCGGTGGTGGTTGAGGCCATCCGCGCAGCTGACCGCTTTCTTGTTTCGCTCGGTTGGTTGGATGGGGAATCCGAACTAAGCATTTCGACTCCGCCAGCCTGGCAGATTCCCAAGCGTTGACCCTTGCCGATGATGAAAACTCCGCATTTAAATTTGGCGCTGTTGGCACTTTCCACTTGTCCGGCATCCTTGCCTTCCGCCGTCGTAGCGCGTGCGGCTGTGGCGAATTCACCTCAGCCCGCAGTTTCGCTCAACCGTTTTCATCTGACCCGCGAGGCGTTGAGTCTCGGTTTCAGAGGCTTGCGCTTCCTCCACGTCGAAATCCGCAGCGAAGGCGGTGAAACTGTGAAAGTCTCTTGATGATGATTCTTCTCCGCAAACTCATTCGCTTGCCCGTGATACCACAATTTTGCATTCTGCCCCAGAGACTCTCATGAACCCATTTCTTTCACTGTCTGTTTGGATTTTTTGCCTGCTTGCCTTGACTGAAGCAAGCGCCCGCGATTTCTATCAGGAATCGGCATGGAAACCGCGTGCGCATCCTTCGGTAGAAGATGCGCTGGGTGGAAAATTTCATCCCGCTCCGCCGCCGCTGCTGCGGCCCGTCACCTACGCCACACCCGGCTTCGCGGCGGAGCGCTTGCATCCGGCACCGGCACCCGGCGTGCATCCCCGGGTTTTGGTGACGCCCGCTGATGTCGAGGCCATCCGTGCCCGCGTCGCCCAAGGCGATGCCGCACCGCCTGAGTTCCGCGCGATGTGGCAGCGGGTCCGCGAGTCGCGCAGTGCATTCTCCGCGCTGATCGCCGCGGATGAGGAACTGGGCAAGGCGTTGGCCGCAAAATTTGTCGAACGCTTGCATTCGCTGGAACCCAAGCTCGACCGCCTCGACGCCCAGCCCGACGCCCACAACCTGTGGTCCGCCGAGCGCTCACTCGTTGCATCCTCCGATCCGGATCCGCCGCATGAAATCTGGACTTTGCTAGACTACGATTATCTTCACGGCTGGCTCAGCCCTGCGGAGCGCGAGCTCACCGAGAAACTGGTCGCCCGTCTCGTCCAAAAACGCATCACGAATTACCTCTGTGAGCCGGATCATTTCATGATCAACAACCATAAGGGATTCGGCCTGGAATTCGTCCGCTTGATGTTGCTGGTCGAAGGAAAGGAAGGATTCCCCGAGAAAACGTTTCAGGCATCGGTCGGCAAAGCCCGTGCCATGCTCGACTGGTATCTCAGCCCGGACGGCATGTGTTATGAGTCGATCAAAGGCTGGCTCAACGTCTCCGCTTTTGTCGCCATCGGTCGGCGCGACCGCGACTTCCTGAGGCACGACCACCTCGTTGCCAAACTTCGTTATTTTCAATCCACCCTTCGTTGGGAGAATGGCCGCTGGATCATCCGCGAGGAAATGCGCGCCTCCGCCTTCCATGTGATTTGGCTGATGAGGTATCTCTATCCGGAAGACCGCAGCTTCGATCTTCTCTATCATGCGACACTCACGACGCATCCTTTCCTAACGGATTCGCGGGAGCGGTGGCCCGATCCGGTGGGCATTTCCCCCGATCTCCTCTTGCTCTTTGCAGGCGGTGGCCCGGGCGACGACCGCGCTGGGCGTGCCGCAGACTGGAACTCCCAGGCTTCGATCGACTCGCTGAAACTTCCGATCACGTGGAAGGATGACCTCCGGGGTTATGTGGAGGCGCGGAATTCATGGAAGCTCGGCGACCTCCACCTCGGCTTCGTCAACAAGCAGGATTTCTACTACGGCGGCCACGAAGGCTCGGAGGCGAACCGCATTACACTCTGGAAAGATGGCGTCAACTGGCTGCGCGATGAGGACTTGTTAGCGGTCAAGGCGACGGGCTTGCAAAACATGCTGACCATTGATGGCCGCGGCCTTTCCTGGCCACCCGTGCCCGGCGTCTGGCTGGGTGTGCAAGAGGGTCCGCACGGGCTTTCCGCTGCTGGAGATGCGCGCCTCGCATACTCGTTCGGCAAGGTGATGCAGGTTCATCCGCTGGCATTTCCTTCTGGCAAACTTCCGTATTATGCGCCTTTCACGGAAGGGAATTTCGATCTCTCGCGAGACCTCCAGGTAGCCTTTCATCCGGGCACGGTGATGTGGAATGACGGCTACGCCCATACCGACTACGGCCCGTGGAGCGGCGAGACGCGGCTTGTTGAACACTACGATACGAACTATCCCGTGGCGCAGGCCGACCGCACGGTGCACCTTGCGCGCGGGGCCTATCCTTACGTGCTGCTGCTAGACGACGCCCGGAAATCGGACAGCACCGCGCACTTGTTCGAGGCATCGTTCAACCTT
>JBILPN010000485.1:0-3426 GCA_044373865.1 Luteolibacter sp.
AAGCGACGGACTTCCTGCTGCGCCAAGCCGCCCACTAACAAATCGTTCTTCCACTCTGGAAATTGGTCACCCGTGTAAAAATCCAAGCCGCAGGCTGCGATCGATGGCACCCAGTAGGTCAGCGGTTGTTCCATGCCCTCCTTGGCCGTGATGCCAACCATTGGCGTGCCATCATAGTTCATGCCATAGGTAATCACGGGCCAACCGTAATTTCGTCCGGGCTGGATCAAGTTCAACTCGTCTCCGCCACGCGGACCGTGCTCCGTTGCGTAGAGAGAACCATCACGCATGTCCATGCTCAGGCCTTGAGGATTCCGGTGACCATAAGACCAGATTCCAGGAATTGCACCTGGCGTCTTCACGAAGGGATTATCCGACGGAACCCGGCCATCGTCATGCAAACGGAAAATCTTGCCCTTTGGATTCGAAAGATCCTGCACCTCCATCATGCCACCACGCTCGCCTACGACGAAGTAAATGTAGCCATCTGCGAAGACAAAGCGTGTTCCGAAATGCACCCCGGCACCCGACTGAAATTTCGCCTCAGGCCGGTAAATCCACTCCTGATCCACCCACCGATGCCCTTGGATCCGGCCACGCACCACGGCGGTGATGCATTTAACCTCATCTTTCCCGTTTTCACTCTTGCGCCGGACTCCATCAGAAAAACCCAGGTAAACCCACGAATTTTTGGCATAGTCTGGGTGCAGCGCCACCTCCATCAAGCCTCCCTGGCCATGCTCGATGACTTCCGGAATGCCCTCAATCGCCTTCCGGTCCAACTGGCCATTTGCCTTGATGATGCGGAGTCGCCCAGCCTTTTCCGTCACCAGCTTCCGGCCATCCGGAAGGAATGCGATTGCCCACGGGTTCTTCAAACCATCCTTTACCAGTGTCTCAACCCGGTAGTCATGGAGCTCGGTTTTGGTCACCTCACGCGCCGAAGGAACGGGAAATTCCATGCCCTTCACCGCGGTCTGCTTTTCCTTCTCACGGAATAGAATCACCAAGGCACGAATCTGATCGTTGCTCAAAATTCCTTCCCACGGGGTCATTCCCAACTCGGGCTTACCCTTCAAAATCGACTGGAAAATCTCTGAATCCGAACCGCCATGCTTCCACTCACCATCAACCAAGGACCCGCCTTGCCCACCCTCAAACTTGCCGCCATGGCAGCCAGAACAATAATTTCCATAGAGTTCCTCCACCTTGACCTTTTGTCCAAAGGCCAAACCGCCAAAGCCGACGAGAACCGCTAGTAGGATGCGCATGCCCATGACTAGCAAGACACCCGGCCCCGATGCAATCTCTCAATCGTCCAAAAAATGATTTTCAAAACTCCCACTCCGCACTCACCCAAAGGGAACGTGGCCCCGCCAATGTGCGGATCCCATCGCTGCTCAAGCCCGTTTGAATTTCTTCGTCGAACAAATTCTCAATCCTTGCCTGATAGATTGCGCCCGGTCTGCGCCATGACACGCCGACTCGCACCGAGTGGTAATCGGCAATCGAACGTGTCGCCAAGGCATCATCAAACTGGGATGCTCCGTATTCTCCACCGGCAAACAAGGTCCATCGCTCCCCCACCGAGCACTCAGCGTCTGCTAGAACCCTCAGTTCGGGGGCCTGTGGAAAGGGTTTACCCTCCAACAACGCTTGCTCTCTCGATTCTGAAAATTCAGTTTCCGACCAAATCCCCACCAGCCCGTATCGCCACGCATCAAGTGGCGTCCAATCCAAGGCAGCCTGCAAGCCAAGCACCCGTGCCTCATCGACATTCCGCCGCTGCGCCCCTGATCCACCGGGTGGGATCGTTCCGAAAATTTTGATGATTTCCGCCGCATCCGTGACTGGCACATTCGCGATCGCATCAGAAATCCAATGATGAAACAACGCGACACTGAGTTCCAGATCCGGCATCGCTTGCCAATCCATGCCGGTCTCCAAGCTCACGAACCGCTCGGGATCCAAGTCAGAGTTCGCCTCGACAATATCTGACCGCACGCGAAACGGACGGTGCAGCTCGTTCAAAGTTGGCAAACGAAATGCCGACCCCAAGGAGCCACGCCATTCCAAGTCTTGGTGAATCGAATGACGGATCTCCAGAGCGGCCGACGGCTCAAGCCCATCCCGGTCAGCGTAGCCCTCCTCGCGCAATGGCTGGCCGGTGGATAGAGATTTCTCCAGGCGACGGCCCTCGGATAGTTCCCAAGCGTCCAAGCGCAAACTCGCATCCAGTCGCGTCTCGGCCGCAAGCTGATAGCCAAGCGCAGAGAAAATCCCCCAAAATGTTTGCTCGCCGCCAGCCTCGCGTTGACGGAAAACTCCAACGTTCTCATGGGTTTCTCCACGCAGCAAACGCGCATCCACGCCCGCAAGGATTGACCATTTCTGAGTGCGATCCCACTGCCAGGTGAAAGCACCACCCGTCCCACGCGCCGGCACATCAAATTGATCGAGACTCATCACTTCGGAGTTCCGGTCCGGGCTCACCGCGCTAAAGACCGAGTCAAACTCACGCCGCTGATGCCATGCCAATGCCTGCCACCCGCGTTCGCCATCCTCCGAGCTCACGCGCAGAGATAGATCGACCGCTTCCGTGGAATTTCCGCTCAGCGCCGTGCCATTTCCCCGCTCTTCTTGATAGTAGGAAATGAGAGGCTCCACGCTCAGGCCCCGCGCGGGACGCCATGTGAATTTCAAATCACCGCCCATCAACTCGGTCTCGAGCTTCCGATCGACACTACCCCGCTGCCAACGTGGCAGCGCATAGAAACCGTCTGTCCGAAGCCCGAATGCGGAAAAGCCGAAGGCACGCGACTGATCCGCGCTTGCAACCTGATGGACTGTTGATCCGCTCCAAGTCCCCTGCCCTCCCGCACCCAGCTTTAAAACATGCCGCTCTTGAAATGGCGCATGCGCGTTCATTTGAATCACTCCAGCCGGGCTTTGATTGCCCCAAACCGCAGCCCTGGCAGATGACACCATGCGGACGGACTCGAGCGCCGCGGCATCGTAACGAGCCCAATACACCCAACCTCCAAAAGGATCGTTTTGCGGAATTCCATCCAACAAAACCAAGGTCCGCGAGGCGGCAGTCGCACCTGTATTGCGCAAACTTACGCCGGCGGAGGTGGGATTTCCAAACAGAGCACTTTGTCTCCGATAGAGCGAAAATGACGGATCTCTAGCTAACAACTCATCCAGCGTCCGTGGTGCCGCCGCTTGCAAGTCCTCACGATTCCATTCCGCCAAAGCCGCACCCTTCCCCTGCCCACTTAAGCGCTCCGCCAGCACAAGAAGCTCCGGGAGGGCTGCTGGTGCCTCTCCTGTGGAGCTCATCGGCGCACATGCTATCAGGCACCAGAATCTCGCCGCCACCCAACTGCGCTTTTTCATTTGGCACGCGGCACGTAGTCAACCACC
>JBILPN010000486.1:0-3423 GCA_044373865.1 Luteolibacter sp.
AACATCATTCCGATCCGCCAAATCGACGGAAAAATCTCGCGTATGCATGCGCGCGGGCGACGGCGGATAGGTGCCGGGCGACCATGCCAAACTTGCTTCACTTAAGACCAGCGACAAACATGCCGCTGCGAATAGGGGGTTTTCGCAAATCATTACGCATCACACCCAACAAAAATCCGCGGGGCCAGACAAGCAGAAAACTCTAGCCAGAATCTCTCGTTGGAACGGCGGCGCTCAGCCTTCGGCCAGCTCAGAAAACTCGTAGCGCAGCGCAGATAAACCATACAAGGTCGCGGTCTCCACCCGCAAAACGATCTCACCCAAACTCACCGGCAAAAATCCCGCCGCAAGCGCTGCCGCAGTTTCCTGCGCCGTGAAATCCCCCTCAGGCCCCACCAGCCAAGTCGCCGCAGACGTGCCGGGATGCGACCTCAAGACCGCTCGCAATGGCATGGCTCCCTCCGCCAACGAGGCCATCAATTTCAAGGAGCCGTCTCCCGTCTGCGCGGCCAGCCAAGTCTCAAAATTCTGCGGCTCTCCAATCTCTGGCACGCGATCTTGCCCGCACTGTTTGCAAGCTTCCATGGCGTTGCGCCTCCATTTGACGGACTTCCCCTCGCCCGGCTGGACGACGGTGTTGCGCGTGACCAAGGGCTGGATCGACGCAATCCCCAACTCAACGGCTTTCTGAACGATGAGATCCATGTTTTTCCCCTTCGGAATCGCCTGGGCAAGCAGGATCTGCGGCAGCGGCGGCCGGGAAACCTGGATTTCCCCGATCCGCAAGGTCACTCGCTCGCGCGAAATCCCCAGAATCTCCGCTCTCGCACGACGCCCCTCGCCGTCAAAAACGGAAATTTCCTCGCCCACCTTCATCCGCAAAACCTGCGAGAGATGCCGCGCTTCGTCGCCCGTCAACGCAGCATCACTCTGCCACGCCGACGCCGCTAAATGGAATCTTGCCATGTTGGTTTCCTGGATTTCATCGCTCACATGCCGCCACGGAACTCCGCCAATCTCATAAATCGAAAAAGCGCTTGGCCTTCTCGAAGAATCCTTCCTGCATCGGCGAGTTGTGCTCTCCGATCGACTCGGAAAACGCGCGCAATTTGTCCACCTGCTCGCTGCTCAATCGCGTCGGGACTTCCACCTGGACGGTGACGTTGAGATCCCCGCGACGACCGTTGGATAGCGTTGGCATGCCTTTTTCCCGAAGTCGGAAAACCGTGCCGCCCTGGGTGCCAACCGGGATTTTAATCGAGGATTGGCCGTCGAGTGAGGGCACTTTGAGCTCGCCGCCCAGCGCCGCCACGGAAAATGGCAGGGGAACGGAGCAAAACAAATCGGCTCCATCGCGCTCAAAAACGTCGTGATCCCGCACGTGCAGGAACACATACAAATCTCCCGCCGCGCCGCCGCGCACGCCGGCATCGCCATTGCCCGTGGATCGCAAGCGCGTGCCAGTATCGACCCCGGCCGGAATCCGCAACTTGATCCGGCTGTCGCGCTGGACCCGGCCGTCGCCTTTGCAACTCGGGCAGGGATCTGAAATCGTCTCGCCCGCACCCCGGCATTCCGGGCAGGTGGTTTGCTCAATGTAAATCCCTGAACGCCGCCGCACCACGCCGTGGCCGCCGCAAGTGGTGCACGCGCGCACTCCCCCGCTGCCCTTGGTCCCCTTGGCTCCACAGGGCTCGCAAACGACGTAACGCTCGATTTCAAGCTCTTTCTCAACTCCGCGCGCGGCCTCTTCCAAGGATATCTCCAAATCATACCGGAGGTCACTGCCCCGCTGCTTGCCTGAATTCCGCCGCGAACCACCGCCGCCGAAAAACTCCTCGAAACCTCCGCCGAACGCACCGCCGAAAACTTGCGAGAACATGTCCATCGGGTCGTGGAATCCACCACCGGGCCGGCCGCCACCGCCACCATTGAAGGCAGCGTGGCCATAGCGATCATACGCCGCGCGCTTGTCGGCATCGCTCAGCGCTTCATACGCCTCGCCCAATTCTTTGAATTTATCTTCCGCTGTGTGGTCGCCCGGGTTCTTGTCCGGGTGGAACTTCACGGCAAGCTTGCGATAGGATTTCTTGATTTCCTCCGCACTCGCACCCCGCGCGACACCCAAAATTTCGTAATAATCTCGTTTTTCAGCCATGAGTTAAGCCTCGCCTCCTTCTGCCGGGGTTGGAACCTTGGAAACCACCACGCTGGCTGGACGCAGCAAGCGATCCCGCAAGCGGAAGCCACGCCGCGTCACGCGCAGGATGCGGCCTTCCTCTCCGTTCCCGCACTCTTCTTGCGCCACGGCATCATGCAGGTTTGGGTCAAAGGTCCCGCCAGTCGGAATTTCCTCGACTCCCTGGCCGCTCAAAAATTCGTTGAGCTGGCGACGAACCATGTCCATTCCAATGTAAATCATGGATTTGGTGTCCTGCGCGGCGGCTTGCATGCCCATCTCGAAGTTGTCGATGACGGGAATGAGGTCCTCAAGCAGGCGCTGATTGGCGTAGCGAATGGCGTCCTCGCGCTCGCGTGTGGTCCGCTTGCGGAGATTGTCCATCTCAGCGGCAGTCCGCAGGGAAATTTCCTTCCACTTGGCGGCTTCGGCTTCCAGCTCTTCCCATGGATCAAGCGCGGCGGCTGCTTCCTTGGGGCTCTCGGCTGCGGGCGCGGCCGCATCTTCGGCGGCAACTTGGGTTTCTTGCGTTTGGTCGGGGTCGGTGTCGGCGTGCATGGCGAAAAGCTGTAGTCGCGAATGCGCCAGCGTCAACTCCTTGCAGCTCCGTACCTGCGCGGAATGTGTGCTTGGCCAAGTCCGCAAAATTCCCTCGGCAATTCGAACACGCCCGCAACCGCTCTCTCACCGCACGGAAAATCCTCAGCCAGGATACGCCAAATCCCGCAGGGCATGGAAAAATCCCACCAGCAACCACGGCAACACGGTCAACGCTCCCAGCACCAAACCGGGACGCAGAAACTGCGTGCAAAGTTTCCCTCGGTAGGAAAAGTAGCCGATGAAGTTGGCAAGGACGGCAAACACCAACTGGCCTGCATAAACCCACTCCCACGAAAACTCGGTGTGCTCGCCCACCCACTGTGATGCCCAAAACGCGGATCCCATTTGCGCCGCAAGCAGCAGGTAAAACCACAAGCCGAGGTGATGCAGCAAATCCCGAAAAGAATTCACCGCCCATGGGTTTCTCCCCGCATGAACTCGTTCCTCTGGACGATTGGCTCTCACGGGGACCTCACCGGCCAGGTCCAAGCGCTTGGCCAAGTCCAAATCGAGCGAACTGGCTTCCCGCTTCGGCACGCTTTCCAAGTCGTCACAAAGCTCGGGCAAGCCGTCCCAGACCTGCTCCAAAATCGTCTGCGCGGAGAGCTCCTCCGTGCCATGACCCTGAACTCCGGCGGACTTGA
>JBILPN010000488.1:0-3409 GCA_044373865.1 Luteolibacter sp.
TCGGCAATCCCCTGTCAAAGGGTGCGTGGATCGTCGGCCTCCCGGACGGGAGGCCGATGGTGAATTTACGGACAAGCGCGGGCATCACGGTGCCGTCACCACCTTGAGGCGGGCGAACTTCTTCGGAGTGCCGGGGGCTGGGGTGAGGTTGTAGCTGATCGGCGAGGCCAGTTCAGCGGGGCCTTGCGTCACTTCGGGAGTCCAGGTGCCGGAAAGGGTCTCGGAGGTTTCGATGATGTAGGTCAGATCGCCCCCGTAAACGCCGCCACGCTTGGTGAAGGTGATGGTGTTGCCGGAGAACACGCCGCGTTCGCCACCGTCAACCAAGGCGTATTCGACGAGATTTGGCACGCCGTTGTTGTTGTCGTCGCCGTTAGCACCACCGGTCACAGGAGGCACTTGGCTGCTGGCCCAAGATGCGAAGTCATTCGTCGCGCCGCCGCCCACCTGCAGGATGCCGTCGCCTGCGAAGTCGGCGCTCTTGTTCGTGGCCGCGGAAGTGAGCGAGCCGTAGGTGCCGTCAGGTTTTGGATTCGGATCGCCCGGAAGGAACAAGGCCCCCACCGTGTCCGAGCCTTCGAAATCCAGATGGAGCACCGCGCCGGAGTCGATGCGGACCGTCGAGGAATCATGGATTCTGGCGCTACCACCAAGAATCAGCGTTCCCGTGACTACGCGGGTTTCACCGGTGTAGGAGTTCGTGCCCGATAGGGTCACCGTGTTGGTTTCAGGTAACTCGGGGGTGCCATCGGCTCCGTTCACGGTGATGCCGCCGGTGCCGAGGCTGATGGGAGCACTGATGACGATGCCGGGCTGAGTAGGATTGGTCGTTGTCAGTGTCAGATTCCGGTCGATGCCGGTGATGGAACCGCTGATGGTGGCGTTGTTGAAGTTATGCGTAATCGTCGCATCGGCTGCGAGGGTGATCGTGCCGGTGGCGTCCACGTCGCCCTGGAGGTTGAGCGCGCCGAAGGTGCCATTTCCAGGACCACTGATCGTGATGTTGTTAGCCATGACGTTATCAGGCAAAAAGGCCTTGCTGTAGTTCAGGGAAGCGCCGGATTCCACGGTGACAGGGCCGACGTTTGTGAGTGACAGGCCGTCCACGACGTTGATCCTGCCGCTGAAAACCTGAATGCCGCCTGAAATGGTGTTGGCCTCGCCACCCGTGAGTGTGAGCAAGGCGCTGCCTCCTTTTGCCAGGATTCCGTCTCCGGTAATTGCTCCACTGAGAACGGTTGCAAAGCTGCTGGTTCCGATCGTTCCAATGACGCCGGTCGCCACGCTGATATCATTTGCCAAGGTCGTGGCGACGCCCGCCTGAAGGATTGAGTCGCCGGTGAAGGAAATGGGGCCTGTGGAGAGGGCTGCTGCGTTGCCGTAGTTGAGGGTGCCGCCATTGATGATCGTGCCGCCGGTGTAGGAGTTGGCGACGGTGAGGGATTGTTTGCCCGCGCCGGACTTGGTGAGGGTCATGCCTCCAGCACCATCGGCGATCGCGGCAGCGTAACTGTAGTCCGCGCCCGTACCGGGATTGAGCGTTACATTGGTGACCAGGCCATAATTTCCGGAGTCGGTGTCAAACAGAGATGCGAGCGACTTGTTGCCGGTGAGTCCGCCGAAGGTGGGGCTGGTGACTCCGGTGAGGACGAGTCCCGCGATGTTGGTTCCTGCAACGCTGGCGGTCGTGTTGATGGCGCTGTTTTGGAGAGCGAGGGCGTTGTTCAGTTGGAGTGTGCCGGCAGACACCGTGGTGCTGCCGCTGAAGGTATTTGCGGCGTCAAGGATCAGGACCCCGGTGCTAAGTTTTGTGAGCGTGCCTCCCACACTTGCGAGGTTGGAGGAGAAGGTCGCAACTCGATCGACGGGACCAGCGGCAGTAACGACAGCGATACGATACTGCTGACTGGCGGTCGTGGCGAACTGGGCGGAGTAGTCGTAGCCGGGGTCGTTGTTATACTGGAGGATGCCACCGCCAAAACTAATTGTCGCATCACCCATGGGTTTGAAGCCCCCCGTGGCGGAGACCAGGGTGCCGGCATTGATCGCGATAGACGTCGCACTGGTCAGCGGCCTACTTTGAACACTGAGTAAGCCGGCGGAAAGCACCACCGGGCCACTGATGGTGTTGGTGATGTTGTTCAAAACCAAGGTTCCGGCCCCGGCTTTGGTGAATCCGCTGGTTCCATCCAGGGTGGCGGTGATAGTCGTATTCTTGCCGGTTCCCAGCGCGTTGACCGTGATGGTCGGAGTGGTTCCGGCCAAAATCAGCTTTCCTGCCGGATCACCCGGAGTCAAAATCCAGCTACCGGCCGAGCTTGTGGTCGTGTCACCGAAAATGAGGTTCCCAATCGTGCGATCCGCGTCCAGAGTGACCGTGGTGTCCGCGGTGATGTTGAGCGTGTTGAAATTGGCCGTGAACCCAGCCTCGTCAGCGGTGGCGGCAAGCCAATTTCCGGGCGTATTCCAAGAGGAAGGGGTCACCGTCGTGTTCCATGTGCCGTCGGCGGCGAAGGCTGCTGGTGCGAGTAGGAGCGCGGAGGTAGCGGTGAGGACGAATTGGATTTTTCGGGATTTCATGATGGTTTAAAATGCTTGGGTTTTCGGGATTTGTGAACTGGGTTTACCTTATCAACAGTTCACAAAATGTCATGTCGGCAGGGAAAAATCATTGAACTTTCGCGGAATTCTCTTGCACTTTTGCGTCATTGAAAGGTTCCTTGTTGCCATCATGAGATTGATCCGTTTACTCGGAATCCTTAGCATGACGATCACCCACATCCTGCTGGCGGGAGGCATAGTTTCCTGCCTTGCCACCGCTGCTCCCAT
The DNA here is from genome assembly GCA_044373865.1 of Luteolibacter sp. Lineage (GTDB taxonomy): Bacteria > Verrucomicrobiota > Verrucomicrobiia > Verrucomicrobiales > Akkermansiaceae > Luteolibacter. The sequence continues at coordinate 2,830 of JBILPN010000488.1, forward strand.
TCCGGTCTTGAACTTCTCAGGCGAGGTGAATCCTGGTGTGGATGGCACTCCCATTGCGGATCCATCGGTGATTGGCTGGAACGGAAGCGGGGGATCCGCGCAGGTGCTTGACGGGGGGACCGACTATGGCAACGGCAGGTGGCGGCTGAGCATCGAGGACAGCGCGGAGGCGTGGCAGATGACTTCCCATGGGATCGCGGCGGGAGACGCCTTTTCGCTGCGTTTTGACGCGGCGATGTTTGCGGGGAACTTGCCTGGAGGCGACAGCGTTTTTGTGCCGGGTGGGACTTTGGTGGGCGGTGCCGCGCGCAATGGGGATTTCAACGATCCTGCGGGGGTCACTGGATCCCGCAATTTCACCGACACGCCGGAATGGTACAATCTCGGCGGCAGCCAAGCGGCCCAGGCGACGAACTTGGACGTCGCCTTCGACGGCACCCGCAATGCCGTATTGGCGGAAAACGGGCTCCGTAAATTCGCAGTGGATACCGGCCACACGCTTGCGGCCGGCGAGGGTTTCCGCGCTTCCTTCGTCTGGCGGGATGCGGGCAACTGGAACGATGCATCCGATAGGGTGGCG
>JBILPN010000487.1:0-3409 GCA_044373865.1 Luteolibacter sp.
CTTGACCATCCCCGGCTCGGCAGGATCGTGCGAGGACGCTGGGCCTTGCGGATTTTTCACCACCGCCCCCGCCTGCGCGCGTGCCGCGTAGGTGTCCACCCGATAGAAATCGCTAACCCATTCCCAGACATTTCCCGCCACATCATACAGCCCGTAGGCATTCGGGCGGTATTGCGCCACGGGTGCGAGGCCCTTGAAACCGTCCTCGCCAGTGTCCGCGCCATCGACCGGGAATTTCCCTTGATAGATATTTGCCTGAAATTTCCCACCCGGTTTCAGTTCGTCGCCCCAAGCGAAAAGCCAGCCCGCCTCGCCACCGCGCGCCGCAAATTCCCACTCCGCCTCGGTGGGGAGCCGCTTGCCAGCCCACTTCGCATAAGCCTCCGCATCCTCGTATGCGATGTGCACCACCGGGTGCTTCGCCGCGCCCTTCAGATCACTTCCCGGGCCAGTCGGATGTTTCCAACTGGCACCGTGCACGAAGCTCCACCACTGGATGTGGCTTCCCGTCAGCGAGACCGGTTGCGGCACGGGCGCGAAAACCACCGACCCCGCGACCAGCGCCTCCGGTGGCACACCGGGAAATTCCTCAACCGTCGGCTTCTGCTCGGCCACCGTGACGTAGGAGGTGGCATCGATGAATTTTTGAAATTGTTCGTTCGTCACCTCCGTCGCGTCCATCCAGAAGCCATCTACCTCCACCCGGTGAACAGGCAGCGCGTCCTGCGAGGTGCCGGGCAACGCGCACATCCCCTCGCACTCGGCTTGGGTGCCCATGGAAAATTCACCTCCAGGAATCCACACCATCCCCTCCGGAGCCGCGCCCTCTGGAATGCCGGGATGTGGCTTGGTCGGTGCGAAGCTTGCCTCTGCCGCCGCATTCTTTGTCTCATCTGCGAGGACATGCAGCCCGCAAAGCGCGGCAAGCGCCATCATTCCCCCCACCCGCCGCAGCGGCCGCAGCGGCCGCAGCGGTCCCCAGCGGCGAGGTCTTGGATTTTGTGAATTCACTTCATTGCTGGAAGTCATGCCCGAACTTTGACGGATTCTGGACGCATTGGAAATTTTTTCTTTGATCCAGCGCAAAACACGCGGCCCTTTTGCCTTTGCCTTACCCCGAGAATCGCGTACGAAATCGCCCCACGCCACATGAGATTGTTCCGCATCCTGACCTTCAAAGAGCTGAAAGGCTATTTCCTCAACCCTTTCGGCTGGGTGGTGCTGGCCTTCGTGACCGTGATGCAAGGGGTCTCTCTCTCGACGGCGATGAAGGGCTTCCGCGACACTCCCGTGAAAGACAGCCTCGTGTATGTCGCCTTCCACACGCCGCTTTTCTGGTTCTACTTCCTGTTCATCTTCCCGCTCATCACCATGCGCCTGTTCTCGGAGGAGGAACGCTCGGGCACCTTGGAAACCCTGCTCACGGCTCCGGTGAAAACCTGGCAGGTGGTGTTTTCAAAATACACTGCCGCCATGATTTTCTACGCAATGCTATGGATTCCCGCCTTGGTGCAGTTTAAAATGTTCGTTTGGATGACCGATCTGCCGCCAGCCTGGAGCCCCGGCGCGCTTGGCGGAGCCTTCACCGCCGTCATGCTCATGGGCGCGGCCTTCACCGCCATCGGCTGCTTGGCCTCAGCACTCACCTCCAGCCAAATCATTGCCGGCATCTTCACCATCGGCCTGCTGGTCATTCAATACTTCCTCGGCTTCGTCACCGTCATTTGGGGAGAATCCTTCATCGGAGCCTCGTTCTTCCACTACATCTCCTCGCAACAGCACCTGCATTACTTCGCCAGCGGACTCTTCGACACCCGGCCCTTCGTTTATTTCCTCAGCCTTGCCGCCTTCGTCCTGTTTCTCACCTATCAAGTTGTGGACTACCGCCGCTGGCGCCGCTAACCCATTTTGCCCGACTGCCTCATGTCTGATCCGTCTTCTCCGCCGAAACCCAAAGCCCGCCGCCCGCTCAACCGCTGGGGGCTTGGCACGCTTTCTGTCATCCAAACCGCGCTGCTCGCGGTGTTCTTACTTGCACTGAACTACATGACGGCCAGCCACTTCCTCCGCGCCGATCTCAGCCGGGAGGGAAATTACACGCTCTCGCCCGCCACCACGCGCTACCTCGAATCCGCCGCCGTCCGCGAGCGCCCGAGCCCGATGAAGTGGATCATGGCCTTCCGCCGCAGCTCGCCGTTCTACGAGCGTGTCCGCGCCATCGCCGAGCAATACGCGCGCCTCTCCCATGGCAAGATCACCTTGGAGATCGTCGATCCCATCCGCAGCTCGGACCGCACCCAAGAGCTCACCGCCGCCTACGGCCTGCCGCTCACTCGCGACCTCATCATCATGGACGCGCGCACCGATGACGGTCCCGTTTCGAGCCTGGATGCCGAGGGCAACAACATCCTCAACCCGAACGTCAAGGTGATCGTCGCCGATGACATGGCCATTTTCACCTCCACCGACGGACAGCGCCGGATCACCGGCTTCCAAGGCGAGGACATCCTCACCGCGCGCCTCGTGGAATCCATCGAGGGCCGCTCGCGCAAAATGCTTTTCCTCTCCGACAAAAGCCGCATCGACGCCGAGGGCGAAAACTCACCGCTCGCCGCGCTGAATAAAACGCTGCTTTTCCAAAACGTCGAGCTGTCAGGCATCAGTCTGTCCGGCCTCAAGGAAATCCCCGCCGCGGCCGAGGGCGTCGCACTGATCGCGCCAAAATACGACTTGAGCGACGAGGAACTGGCGGTCTTGGAAAACTATTGGAACCGCCCGCGCGCTGCACTTTTGGTCATCCTCAAAGCGGGTGAGACCCCGGCGAAGCTCCGGACTTTCCTCCGCTCCAACGGCATCACCCCGCGCAAAGACCGCGTCATCTCGCTCGCCGACAAGAAGATCGACACCACCGCGCGTGGGATCTTCACCTATGGCGTGGATTTCACCAAAGATCTCGCCGGCCAAACCACCGTCTTCGAGGGAGCCAGCTCATCCCTTGAGGTCCGCGAAGGCGCGGAGGATTTGATGAACCGCCAAATCAACCCCATCGGCCTGATCCAAGCGGCAGAAGGCTTTTGGGGCGAAACGAAATTTGGTGAGAAATCCGTCAGTTTCGACGAGACCCAGGACAACAAAGCCCCGCTATTCCTCGCCGGCTCCGTCACTCGCGGAGCTGCAAGCGACGACCGCTTCGCCGCAGAAACTTCGCGCATGGTGGTCATTTCCAACACCGACTTCCTTGAGCCAAGCCAGCAACGTGCGGAAAACATCGACTTCCTTGCCTCGTCGGTGAACTGGCTGATGGACCGCCAAGCCTTGGCCGGGATCGGCCCGCGCTCGCTTGGGACTTACAAGCTGCCCATCCTCGACGCCCAAGTCTCATTCATCAACCGGGTGAATTTGTTCTTCC
>JBILPN010000489.1:0-3390 GCA_044373865.1 Luteolibacter sp.
TAACTGAACTAACCTACCGATCCGCCATGGCCGCGAAGATCTACACCACCAAGGACGCCCCGATTGCTCCTCTGAAAAAGAAAACACTCGCCGTGATCGGCTTCGGCTCGCAAGGCCACGCCCACGCACTCAACCTCAAGGACAGTGGCCTCAAGGTCATCATCGGCCTCTACAAGAAGTCGAAGTCCCGCGAAGTTGCCAAGGAACTCGGCTTCGAGGTCATGGACACGGCTGAGGCTGTGAAAGCGGCCGACGTCATCTTCGTCGCCACTCCTGACACCGTCATCCCAGAGGTTTACAACAAGGACATCGCGCCGCACCTCATCAAGGGCAAAACGCTCCTGTTCTCGCACGGTTTCGCCGTTCATTTCAAGACCATCGTTCCACCAACGGATGTGGACGTGATCCTCGTCGCACCGAAGGGCCCTGGCCACACGGTTCGTTCGCAATTTGTTGCTGGCAAGGGTGTTCCCGGCCTCATCGCAGTGCATCAAGACATTTCTGGTAAAGCCAAGCAAACCGCGCTCGCTTGGGCCGGTGGCGTCGGTTGCGCCCGTGCCGGCGTGTTTGAAACCAATTTCCGCGAAGAAACCGTCACCGACTTGTTCGGCGAGCAAGTCGTCCTTTGCGGCGGCGCAACCGCCTTGGTTAAGGCGGGCTTCGAGGTGCTTGTCGAGGCTGGCTACCAACCCGAAATGGCTTATTTCGAGTGCCTTCACGAACTCAAATTGATCGTTGACCTGATGAATGAGCAGGGCATCGCTGGCATGCGTTTCTCGATCTCCGAGACTGCGGAATACGGCGACGTGACGGTTGGGCCTAAAATCATCGACGCCTCGGTCAAGAAGCGCATGGTTGCCCAGCTCAAGACGATCGAGTCTGGCAAATTCGCCAAGGAGTGGACGGCTGAGTATGCCAATGGCTGCAAAAACTTCAACGCCATCCGCAAGGCAGAGGCCGCTCACCCGATTGAAAAAGTCGGTGAGAAGCTCCGCTCGACCATGAGCTGGATCAAGCAAAGCAAAATCAAGAAGGGCGCCAGCCAAGCCAGCTTCACTTCGTCCTCGAAGTAAGCCTCCGCTGCTGGAATCCACGGCGCCCGTCTCCTTCCCGGAGGCGGGCGCTTTTCTTTCTCCACTCCACATTGGCCGCGCGACCGCCCTGTCACTCGCTGCATGGAAGAGTTGCAATTCAGCCAATTTTCGCCTACCTCCCGTTCTTACGCATCTACGCTCATGCCCTTCATCCGAGTCGCTGCCCAGTTCTCCGCCGCTGCCACCCTCATGTTTCTCGCGAGCTGCGGCAACCCGCCCGGGGCTCCGCAAAAATCGGCCGATGGCAAACCGGTCAATCCGTTTCCCGCCGGCACTTACGATCATTTTCGCGCGGAGCCGAGCTATCCGAAAACTCACTCGGTTTGGAAAAATCACGAGTTGCTTGAGGTCACGCATCCTGAAAATTCATCCATCGTCATCAACCTCGCCAAACAGCGCGGCTTCCTCCTCAACGGCAACCGCGTGGTCATCGACTACCCGATTTGCTCAGGCGTCAAAAGTCGTCCGACTCCCAAAGGCACTTTTTACATCCTCGAAAAAATCGTGGATAAAAGCTCGAACAAGTATGGCAGGATTTACGATGCGGAGGGGAAATTGGTCCATGGCGATGCGGACATCACGCTCGACGCGGTTCCGGAGGGCGGGCGCTTTGTTGGCGCTCCGATGCGCTATTGGATGCGCCTGACCTACGATGGCGTGGGTCACCACATCGGCCCGGTGAAACGTTACCCGGCATCCCACGCCTGCATCCGCGGACCGAGCCAAGTCATGCCGATTGTTTACTCGAAAATCAAGGAAGGCACGCGAGTCATCGTCGAGTGAGGCGCTTCGAGATTTCTTGCTGAAAAAAGGCCCGCTGGCGTGAATGCCAGCGGGCCTTTTCTGCTAAAACGAGAGCAAGCAAGCTCCCTGAAAATCACTCATCCTCAGGGATGAACTGGTCGTGGCCGGCTTTTTTCAATTCCTTCACGGCTTCGACCGCAGCTGCGACAGCCTCCATTTTCCCTGCGAGAAATGCCTCTTCCGCCTCGCAGAAAACGATGAACAACTTGCCCATCATTTTCCGGTATTCCAGCGTCGCCTTCACTTTGGCCGGGCTATCAGGCATTGCCTTGACCATTTCCGGAAGTTCCAAGGTGGACTTGAGCGCCGCCGTCTGCGCCTCACGCGCCGCTGCGGCACCTTTCACCGGGTCGGTCTCACGGCGGAATCCCTTGAAGGCATCGTCCATCGTGTCCATCTGGTTCGCGAGCTCGGTGTGCTCCTCGGCCATCGCCGGCGTGAACATCATGAATAAACCGCCTGCCAATAAGAATATGTGCTTTTTCATACGCGAGCAATACGACGTGATCCGGCGTTCCTTTCCAATGGTAAAATTTTCGTAGGCTTGAAAATTCCATGCTTCTTGAAATGGAAAATTTCCGCGATTTTCCACTTCAATTTGAGTTGCGGCCTGCGCGCGGCTTCCTAAGTTGCACGTCATGACTCTTTATTTCACGCAGCTTGCCCAAGTCGGCGCGCCCACGGGGGGCATCTCGATGAGCTACCTCATCATCCTCGGGGTCTCCATGCTTGCCAGCTTCATCATCAGCGGCACCCTGAAACGGCGCTTCAACGAGTATTCTCAAATCCCCATCCGCATGACCGGCGCGCAAATCGCAGAGGCGATGCTCCGGCAAAATGGCATCCATGACGTCCGCGTCATCAGCACTCCCGGCCAACTAACCGATCACTACGACCCGACGAAAAAGACGGTCAATCTCAGCGAGTCCGTCTATTCGGTCAACTCGGTCGCCGCTGCGGCCGTGGCGGCGCACGAGTGTGGACACGCGATTCAGCACCAGCAGGCTTACGTCTGGCTCGGCTTCCGCTCGAAATTGGTGCCTGCCGTCCAGTTCTCTAGCAAAATGCTGAATTATATCATGATTCTCGGTTTCCTTGGCATTGGCTTCATGCAAAATCTCACGATGCTTTGGGTCTGGGTCGGGCTGTTTGCCGTTACCACCTTGTTTTCAGTGGTGACTTTGCCCGTCGAGTTCGACGCCAGCAAGCGGGCTCTGGTCTGGCTGGAAAGCAGCGGACTTGCGGCTTCCATGGAGCACGATAAGGCGAAAAACGCCTTGTTCTGGGCCGCCATGACCTACGTCGCCGCCGCCATCGGCTCAATCGCACAGCTCGTGTATTTCCTCATGATGGCGCTCAACCGTCGTGAGTGAGATCCGCACCTGCGGTTTGGCGCTTGATCGACCCTGCATGGCCGGGACATGGTCGCCCCGGCCATGAAGGAACTCATCGAAGAACTCGAACGCTGGGGCGCGGATGTGATCTTCGGGCG
>JBILPN010000490.1:0-3389 GCA_044373865.1 Luteolibacter sp.
GCTTGCCGCCAAGCAGTTTTTCACGACCAAGCGCACTTGAACCTTGGCAGCCAAGCACTTTTTGCTGATTCTTCGCCTGATGGTTATGCAGAAGTCCCGCGCGCTGTTTTCTCTGATTGATGAAGTCGGTCCGGTGGATCAAGTCGGCATCGATGAACGGGTTTCCAAATACGGGACCCGCAGCATCAAGAACCAATCCAAGGTCTTTGGGCTGAAATTGGCGACGTCGATGGTCGACCTAACCACCCTCGAAGGCAAGGACACGCCGGGCAAAGTCGCCTCGCTTTGCCAAAAGGCCCTTCACCCGCACGATGACGCGGACATCCCGGCCACTGCCGCAGTCTGCGTCTATCCAGCGATGGTGAAGCACGCCGCGAAGTATGTAAAAGGGAGTTCGGTCAAAATTGCCTCCGTCGCCACCGCCTTCCCCTCTGGCCAAGCGCCATTGAAAACCCGCCTCGCAGAAGTTCGCGCCGCCGTGGCCGACGGCGCGGACGAGATCGACATGGTGATCAACCGCGGAGCCTTCCTCGCCGGGGAACTCGCCCTCGTCCAAGATGAGATCTCGGCCGTGCTGGAAGCCTGCGGCGTAAGCACGCTCAAGGTAATTCTGGAAACCAGCGAACTCGAAACTTACGACAACATCCGCGCGGCCTCCTTTTTGGCGATGCAAGTCCTACGCCCGGGCGATTTCATCAAGACTTCCACCGGAAAAACCAATTTGAATGCCACTCTTGGCAACAATCAGGTGATGCTGGAGGCCATTCGCGACCACTTCCTCGCCACCGGCATCCAAATCGCCATGAAACCCGCCGGCGGCATCCGCACTGCGAAACAGGCGCTGCATTTCCTCGTCGCGGTCAAGGAAACCTTGGGCGACGCCTGGCTGAACAACGCTCACTACCGCTTCGGCGCATCCGCCCTGCTCAATGATTTGGTCCGCCAGCTCGTGAAACAAAAAACCGGAGCCTATCAAGCTCCCTACACGTTCAGCGAGTCCTCATCTGCTTATTGAAATTCTGGTTTCTCCTCACTTCCACCAGCCTCATTTTCCCATGCCTGCCAAGAAATCCTCACGCCCCGCCGCACGCGAACTCCTCTTCGGCGACCTTTGGGAATACGATCCAGCACCCGAAACCGCGCCTGCCAACATTGCCGCACGCTACGGACTCTTCATCAACGGAAAATTCACCGCTCCGAAGACCAAGAAATACTTCGACTCCATCAGCCCGCGCAACGAGGAAAAGCTCTCAGAAATCGCGCTTGCCGGCGCTTCTGATGTGGACGCAGCCTACCAAGCTGCTGCCACGGCCTTCACCTCGTGGAGCCAATTGCCCGGCAGCACGCGCGGGAAATATCTCTTCCGAATCGCCCGCCTGCTGCAAGACCGCGCCCGCGAGTTCGCCGTGGCTGAGACGCTCGATGGCGGAAAACCCATCAAGGAATCACGCGATTTCGACCTGCCAATGGCCGCCGCGCACTTTTTCTATCACGCGGGTTGGGCGGATAAGCTCGACCATGTGACTCCCGGCCGCAGCCTTGCCCCGCTCGGCGTGATCGGCCAGGTGATCCCATGGAATTTCCCGTTGCTAATGCTGGCATGGAAAATCGCACCGGCTTTGGCGACAGGAAATACGGTGGTGCTCAAGCCTGCCGAAACGACTTCCATCACGGCCCTGAAGTTTGCCTCCATCCTCCAAGACGCCGAACTGCCTCCCGGGGTGGTCAACTTCGTGACCGGCGCAGGAGAAACCGGTGCCGCCGTGGTGAATCATCCACTCGCCGCAAAAATCGCCTTCACCGGCTCCACCGCCGTCGGCAAGGCAATCCAACGCACGCTCGCTGGCAGCTCCAAGCGACTCACTCTAGAACTCGGCGGGAAGGCCGCGAACATCGTTTTCGACGATGCTCCGCTCGATCAAGCGGTCGAAGGCATCATCAACGGGATTTTCTTCAATCAAGGTCATGTCTGCTGCGCCGGCTCTCGCCTCCTCGTCCAAGAATCTATCGCCGATGCCATTCTCGCTAAATTGAAAATCCGCCTGAAATCTCTCCGCACCGGCGACCCACTCGACAAAAACACCGACATCGGCGCGATCAACTCCAAAGCCCAGCTCGAACGCATTCAATCTCTCGTCGCCGCTGGGATCGACGAAGGTGCAGAGATGCACCAAGCCGCCTGCGCACTCCCAAGCAAAGGTTTTTATTTCCCGCCCACCCTCTTCTCAAATGTCTCACAGAGCCACCGCATCGCCCGCGAGGAGATTTTTGGCCCGGTGCTCTCGATCCTCAGCTTCCGCACTCCGGAAGAGGCGGTCGAAAAGGCGAACAACACGCACTACGGACTCAGCGCCGGAGTCTGGACGGACAAGGGCTCGCGCATTTTAAAAATGTCCACGGAACTGAAAGCCGGTGTCATCTGGGCCAACAGTTTTAACAAATTTGATCCCACATCCCCCTTCGGCGGTTACAAGGAATCCGGCTTTGGCCGCGAAGGTGGCAAACAAGGGCTGCTGGACTACGCATCGCTTATTTGAATCTCACCCGCTCACCTGTCAACTGCCCTAACACTGCGGTTCTCATCGCACTCCTCACCATCCCATGCACCTGCCCATCACCAAGACCCCAAAGTGCTATGTTGCCGGGGCATTCATCCGCTCCGAGTCCGGCCGCGTCTCACCCATCACGGACGCCGCTGGCAACTTTTTCGCCAATATCCCGCTTTGCTCGCGCAAAGACTTGCGCAATGCCGTGGAGGCAGCCGCCAAGACTGGACCGGCCTGGGCCTCACGCAATGCCTACAATCGCGGACAAATCCTCTATCGCCTCGCAGAAATGCTGGAGGCACGCGCCTCCGAAATGATCGAGGTTCTCCTCCTTTCCAGCTCGGATCGCATGGCTGCCATTCTTGAGGTCAGCGTCACCATCGAGCGCATCGTCCACTACGCCGGATGGACTGACAAATATCAGGCCTTGCTCGGCAGCGTGAACCCTGTCGCATCATCCCACTTCAATTTCACCGTGACGGAACCCATGGGCATCATCGGCATCATCGCCCCTGACGAATCACCGCTCCTCGGCCTGTTGAGCCTGATCCTCCCCGCCATCACCAGCGGCAACACAGTCGTCGCCCTTGCCTCCACCACCCAGCCTTACCCGGCAATTTTACTCGGAGAAATTCTCGCCACCAGCGACCTCCCCGGCGGCGTGGTGAACCTCCTCACTGGCAAGCGCGAGGAATTGCTCCCAACCTTTGCCACCCACGCCCACCTTCGCGGAGTCGCCGCCGTGGCGAATCTTGAAGAGCGAAAAATCCTCCAGATCGGAGCGGCGGAAAGCGTCAAGCGGCTCAAATTGATCCCCGCAGAAGCCGCGAACGATTGGTATTC
>JBILPN010000491.1:0-3381 GCA_044373865.1 Luteolibacter sp.
ACGAATGCCACATTGCCCTTGAACTCGGGCAAACCCGCAACTTCAGCCTGCGCTTTCATAAGCGACAGCGCGCGCGGGTTGCTCTCCTCGGGACCATTCATCCCCGTCTCCGCAATCACGAATGGCAGCGCCGCCACTCCCAGATCCTTGCGCATGTCTCGAATGAAATGCGCAAGGTTGCTCGCATATTCCGCATTGAATTTGTCGTCGATCCGGTCGTTCCAACCTTGATGCCATGCAAACCCTTCCAACACGTAAGCCCCGTCGCTCCCGGGCACAAGCTGCTTGATTTCCGCCAAGGCGGATTCGATCAAGGCAAGAGTTTCTCGATAGTATTTGCCGACGCTCGACGAATCCCGAGCGATGTTAGAATCCATTTTTTCGCCAAGTGAATAGGGAATTTTCCCCGCGCTGGGTGGCCGAAAATCCAAGGCAAGGCTCTTGCCGCCCCACGCGCATTTGATCAGCAAAATCGGCTCAGCAAAGGCATCTCCCAACTCCCAGCCCAAACCGAGTTCAGGGCCGATGCGGTCCGGCTTGACGCCATATCCCACAGTAAGCGGCCCCTTGCGATCGAGGTAACGGATCCACACATCATCACGCGTGCGCCACTGACCCTTGGCATCCACCAACGATGCGAAATTCTGACGGCTCGCCTCATCCTTCACCATAAATTCAAGTGAGCCTTTCCCGCCATTTCGCTTGGCTTCCGAGGGCACATAGCCATGCCCCTCCATGTTCGACTGGCCAGCGAGAATGAACACTCGGACCGGCTTGCTTGCCGCCTCAACTGGGTGCGCCACTGCCGCAAACGCCAACAACCATACAACAAATACGAAGGAATTTTTCATGAACATCAAATCTAGGGTTTTCGGAAATCCATGCCGAATTGAGCTCGCTTTCCCACCACTCAATGCGCCATGGCACGACCCTTCAATGCAGCACACACTCGCCCTTGTCAGTAAAAATCAGAGCGCCGAGAAGCCCTGAGATTTGTTTGCCATGGCCAAATTCCAGATTGATTCGCACCGATCCATCCACGACAGACCTTCTACGATGGAATGTCTCAAGGAACTCACCCTCAGCTCCCAATCACTCAATCCACCTCGTGTCTTTGACCATGGATTCGCAGTTCGGATGGCTCGAAAAGCCCGGCGGATTTGCGACTCATCTTCTGGATTTTCAAATACCGGAATTGCACCGCTCTTTGTCTGGCATCGACTTCCACCCGCTGCATTTCCACGGGTAAAACAACGAGCTCAGGCGTGAGTTGCGTCCACTTCCGAGAATCGTCCGATCCGAAAAAAGCGGTGTCCAAGGTCCTGTTTTCAAAATTCAATCGCCCCTCGATTTCAAACGCTGTGGCCGTGAATCTGAAGCCTTCTCCAAAGTCGAAAATATAGTTGAAGTCCATGGCCAGTGAATGAACGGGAAAGGTGTCGTCATTGCCATCTGCCAACGAAGCGATCTGCGCACCGATCTCCGAGGCCACGACGACTTTGGGAAAATCCATGCTACCATCTTTCAAGCACGGCGTGACAAGTTGCAACTCAGCGAGCGCCGCCTGAAGCCCGGCCAAACCCTGATAGAAAACCTGCTCCACAGGGTGCGACATCCAGCCCGCGACCCGCTCATAAGCGTCTTTGTAACGCCTGTCTCCCGCCTTGAGATAGGGCCGCGCCGGATCATAAAACCCGGCAATCCGATTGAGCGCACTCCTGCGATCTGCTGCGACATCTATCCGGACTTTTCTGGGAACCGTCGTGAAATCATCTGCGGCCATGACCCGAAATTCAAACTCGCCCTCCTGAGTTGGCTCCCAATGAAAGGCTCCGGTTCTTTCGTCCAAGCGCGCATGCTTGGGCAAATCCTTGCTATAGACCCGGATGCGCTTGCCCGGGTTCTTGACTGAGAAATCCAAATGCACCGGAGCCCCCACGTAGGCGACATGCTTGAGCTCACCCGCGCCTCCTGCAAATTCAGGACCGGTGGGTAAAACGGCGGGCTTACGTTGCAATTGGTCGAGATCCACCTGGATTCCAGACGCGCCTCGCACGGTGAAGAAGACGATGTCAATGAAACGCTCATGCTCGCCCAAGGTGTAGATGACTTGTCTCCATTCCCCGCCGGTGTCGGGCAGCAGGCAAACTTTCTCAAGCCCGGACATTTCTATTTCGGCCGCTCCAGTGCTGCGAATGCGCATCCCGATGACTCTGCGATCCGTATCACAGCTGAGCAGCGCAATGCGCGTGCCGCCCTCCCTTGGCTTGATTCGGACGAAGCCAACTCCATCTTCGCGCAGGACCGTGGCGCTCGAGTCAAACAGCGTTGACCGCTCCTCAATCTCGACCGTGCCGGGTTCCTGCTCCACCGATGGAACTCTAGCACCTTCCCCGGCGACTCCAGCAGGAATGTGGATCCAATCGGTCAGAGATGAGACGATCCGCTTGGTGAATGCCTCATGATAGTAAGGTGCTTTCTCCGAGACCTTCACGCCTTTTTTATAGGTATCGTAGAAATGCATATCCCAGAAATCCAGCCCCCGAATGCGGCCACGATAGTTGTCTGCGATGCGCGAATAAATTTTGCGGATCTCACCATCAGGCCCGATGTCATAAGGCGCGGGAATCCAAGGGGTCTCGTAGCCAAGCATGAACCGGCAAAAATGATCCGCTGCGGCAAGAATGCGCCCGTCCAGAAATTCATAAGGACCGACCGCATTGGCAGCCTCCGAGATGCGTCCTGTTACCGGATCCACCTTGGTCCCTTGGGCATTCATTTGACGCGCGGTATTTTGGTAGATTTCCAAATCCCCACCCGCATGCGCTTGATCACGGCCCATTTCCATCAGCTGCACCATGGGCTCGTCCACCCTTTCACCCGTGAGCGCGTGAGTGTGGACCAAGCGCGCCAGATGCGTGATTGACGAGCTCCAACCGCGGTTTGGTGCAGATGAATTGACCGTGAACCACTCAACCCGTTTTGCATAGCTTTCACGATGGTTCATGAAAATATCACCGGCCATCGCCGCCGCGAGCGGATAGCCATTTTGGTTCATGAACCAGCCATTCTGATCAAGAAAAGTATGGATCGCCGGCTTCACGAAATTCTCCGTGAATTGCCGGGTGTCATCCTCCACCCAAGCCAGCTGCGCCTGGTCCGTGCGGGTGTAGCGCAAAAGCTCAGCGGCGAGGATCAGATCCTGCACCGGATAGGATGCATGAATGTGCGCCTCGCGGTAGTTTCTATACTTGAGAGGATCCATTTTCGACCAAACCCTCACAATGTGCATCGCGTTGGCGCGAAACACTTCATCGCCCGTGAAGAGATACATGAGGGCTTGGTGTTTCGCCTTTTCCGCATCCTGTTTGAGCCTCCCTT
>JBILPN010000492.1:0-3380 GCA_044373865.1 Luteolibacter sp.
CGATTTGCATAGTGCCTTCGCCCTCGATTTCATCCGCGCTGCCGCGGCAAAAGACACTCCGTTCTTTCTCTATCTTCCCTATCAGATTCCCCACAGCAAGTATGAGATTCCTTCGCTGGGTCCATATGCGGAGAAACCTTGGCCGCGCGACGCGAAAGTCCATGCCGCGATGATCACCCGGCTCGACCGCGATGTCGGGCGCTTGCGGGAATTGTTAGGTGAGCTCGGGATTTCTGAAAACACGCTGGTTTTTTTCACCTCCGACAATGGCGCGGCGCAGCGCTGGGAGGGGATCTTTGATTCGTCGCACCCGCTTCGCGGTCGCAAGCGCGACCTTTACGAGGGAGGGATCCGCGTGCCGATGATCGTCGTGGGACCGGGTATTCCGAAAGGTCGCACCTCGGAGGCTGCGTGGTATTTTCCTGATATTTTACCGACCTTCGCCTCTCTCGCCGGGGTCCCGCCCGAGTCACTGCCGCCGGGGCTGGACGGGATGAATGTCTTGCCGGCACTTCGCGGACAGGAGCAGCCGGAGCTCGCCGAGCGCCCGATGATCTGGGAATTCCATGAAAGCGGGTTTGACCAAGCCGCCCGCTTGGGTCCGTGGAAGGCGGTGCGTCCGGCGGGTAAGGCGCTCGAACTCTATCACCTCGGCCGTGATCCCGGGGAGTCGCGCGACCTAGCGGGCGAGGAAGCGCAAACCGCCGCGCGCATGGCCGCGTTGCTCGCCCGCTCGCGCACCCCCAGCCGCCATTGGCCGGCTCCGGGCGATGCCAAGCTGCCTCAATGATTCTAACTTTCGCAGTCATTATCTTATGTTGAATCGTTTTCTCATCATCCTGCTTGCGGTCGTGACGGCTGTTGCGGCCGCTCCCGTTCACATCAATGAAATTATCCACCTCTCCGGAACTGGCAGCGATGATACCGTGGATTGGGAATTCTTCTGCACCAAGGGCCGCCGCAGCGGCGAGTGGACGACCATTCCGGTGCCATCTAACTGGGAACTCCAGGGCTTCGGTTCCTTCAATTACGGCCACGACAGTCCAAAGGCCGACGAGCAAGGGAAATACCGCCACCGCTTCCAGGTGCCCGCGGCTTGGCGCGGGCGGCAGGTGCTGATCGTTTTCGAGGGCTCGATGACCGATACCGAGGTCCGCGTCAACGGCCGCTCCGCTGGGCCGATCCATCAGGGTGGATTCTATCAATTCGAACACGACATCAGCGGGCTGGTCGAGTTCGGCGGTGAAAACCTGCTCGAGGTCACCGTCAGCAAGGTCTCAGCTAACAAGTCCGTTGAGCATGCCGAGCGCCGCGCCGACTTCTGGGTGTTCGGCGGGATTTTCCGGCCGGTTTTCCTGATGGCTCGTCCGCAGCGGCACATCGATTGGTCGGCCATCGACGCCCGCGCCGACGGGGCGTTCTCGGCGCGTGTGCACCTCGGTGGGATCATCGATGCCGACGCGCTCACGCTTGAACTGCAAGGCGCCGACGGCGGAGCGGTCGCGCCGCCAGTCCGCGTGGCGCTTGCGGCGGGGCAGGAAACTGCCATGTTAGAGGCGCGCGCGGCATCGATCCAGCCGTGGTCGGATGAAACGCCGCGGCTCTATCATGCCCGGATCCGTTTGATGAAGGGCGGCGAGATCATCCACGAGACTCGCGAACGTTTCGGCTTCCGGACGATTGAAATGCGGCCTAGCGACGGTTTCTATCTGAACGGCCGGAAAATCCGCTTCAAGGGAGTGAACCGCCATTGTTTCTGGCCTGACACCGGCCGCGCGGTGAACCGCAAGATCAGCTACGACGACGCGCGGCTGATCAAGGAAATGAACGTGAACGCCGTGCGCATGGCTCACTATCCGCCGGACAAACATTTTCTCGAAGCCTGCGACGAACTCGGTCTGCTGGTGATCAACGAGCTCACCGGGTGGCATGACGCCTACGACACGACCGTCGGGCGGAAACTCGTGACCAGCATGATCCGCCGCGATGTGAACCATCCGTCGATCGTGATCTGGTCCAATGGCAACGAAGGCGGTCATAATTTCGAGTTGGTCGCCGACTATCCGCGGCTCGATCCGCAGCAACGTCATGTGATCCACCCGACGCCGTCCTGGGATTTTCCCTCCATTTTCAACGGCGTGGACACCGCGCACTATCCGACATACCAAGACCATTTGAAGCGCCTCGCGGGCGATACGATCTATCTGCCCACCGAGTTTCTCCACGGGCTTTACGACGGTGGCGCGGGTGCGGGCTTGTTCGATTACTGGCAGGCGATCAAGGGCTCGCCGGTGGGTGCCGGCGGTTTCATCTGGGCGCTGATGGACGAGGGTGTGGTGCGAGGCGACCAGGGCGGTCGGATCGACACCGACGGCAATCACGCGCCGGACGGAATTGTCGGACCTTACCGTGAGAAATCCGGCAGTTTCGAGACGATTCGTGAGCTTTGGTGTCCAGTGCAGTTGGCGCTCGCGCCGCCGGGCTCGCGCTTCGATGGCCGGATTCCTGTCACCAACGAATATCTTTTCACCAACCTCAAGCAGTGCCGCTTCGAGTGGCAGTGGGCGGACTTCGCGCCACCGGGGGAGGATGAGGAAATTACGGTTGCTGCACACGGCGGCTCGATCGCCGGGCCGGATGTGGCGCCGGGGAATGCGGGTGAAATCCGCATCGATTTGCCGACGGGTTGGCGCGACCGAGACCTGTTGCTCGTCACGGCCATCGCTCCGGATGGTGCGCGTTTGTTCACGTGGTCGCAGCCGGTGCGTGGCCCGCAAGGCTACCGCGAGGCGCACTTCGACGCGGGTGAGGGCAAGGTGATGGCGAGCGAGCATGACGGCGTGCTCACGGTCGAGGCTGGCGAGGTGAGCGCGCGCTTCGATCTGGCGACCGGTCATCTGGCCGGCCTCCGTCATGGGGACGATGAGGCGGTCCTTGCCAAGGGGCCTCGCTTCGTGCCGGCTCAATCCGCCACCGGCTACCTGCGGGTTGCAAGCGTGAGTGCCAGCGCCGAGCAGGCACCGAATCTCGCCGCCCATGCGGTCGATGGAAAAGCCACGACCCGTTGGTCAGCCGAGGGCGAGGGAGTTTCGATTCAGTTGGATCTCGGCGAGCCGAAGCGAATCGACTCCGTCGAGGTTCTTTGGCAGGACGGCAAGCATCGGCGCTTCCGTTTCTCCTTGGAGAGCTCGGAGGACCAACGCGAGTGGTCGCGGGTGTTCGCGGGGGAAAGCCGAGGCGAGTCCGGCGGGGAGTTATATCATTTTCCTGTCAGGGTTGCGCGTTACCTCCGTCTAACGGGTCATGGCAATGCCCGCAACTCGTGGACCAGCATCCTCGAGATCCGGCTTCCGACGGCGGCCGATCCTGCGGTGGTGACT
>JBILPN010000493.1:0-3363 GCA_044373865.1 Luteolibacter sp.
AATCCCTGCCAACACCACGGCGGAAATTCACCTGCCGTCGAAACGCCCTGCCGCCATCACAGAAGGCGGCAAACCGCTGCGCGAAGTGCCAGATCTGAAACCGCTGCGCCATGAAAACGGTGCGGCAGTGATCGAGGTGGGTGGTGGAACCTACCAATTTCTCGCGCCCGACTGAGACTCACCCTCAATCGGCTAGAACAGCTTCAAGAAGCCGTGGCATATAGTTCTCGGCAAACGGCGGAGTTCCCGGGTTTTTTCGCGGAAATTCACTCAGCTTCTCCATCAGCTCCGCAGGCAAGGGCCTCGCTCGATCCAAGCCATCAAGCGCGTGGACCGCAGTGTAGAAACTCCCATTCCGGGGCTTTGCATAACGCAGCAAAACGTCCAAGCCTCTCGCTCTCGCACTCTCTCCACCATGCTGCACCATGGCCTCGGCCGCGACGACCCGAACGACAATTTCAGGATCATCCAACAACGGAATCAACTCAGGAATGCACATTTTCGTCAGCTTGGATTCCCGATGCAAAAGCTCCACGACCGCCCAATAGCGGATCAAGCTGGAGGCATCCACCAGCGCATGCTTCAATGCGGCTTGGTCCGGTGTCGCTGCCAATTGCAAGTCCGCCACGGCAAGCAACTTCTCCAATGGATAGACCGCTTGATCCTGCCCAAGGTCCCACGGCGAGGCATGCGTTTTTTTGGCGAGGTAATGATGCATCATCGGCTCCGGCATCAGGGCAAGGTCGCGGCTGCTCAGAAGATGCGCACGAAGCGCCGCCCGACATTCAGCCAAGGCCCCCGCATGCGCAGGGTGATGTGCTAGATTTTTAGTCTCGTGCGGATCGCCCTGAAGGTCGAACAACTCTTCCGGCGGGTGTGGCCTCCAATAGGCTGACTGCACCGCATCGAGCTTGCCTGTTCGGTAAAGCTCACGCCACTTGCGCGCGCCACTTGCAGATTGCTGATAGGATGAATTCTGACCATGGCTGCGGTGAGGTTGAAAATTCCGGATATAGACGTAGCGTCCATTCGTGACACTGCGGCAGGTGTCCGGGCGCTCATCCATCCGGCCGCGGAAACCGAATGCAAAGTCCGCAGCCGCCACGCTGGAGTGACCGAGAAACGCGCGCCCCTGCATCCAACTCGGAATTTTCTCTCCCGCGAGAGACAAGAGAGTCGGCGCGAAATCCACAAAGGAAACCAAGCGGTCCGAACTCTGCCCGGGCTGATAACCCGCCGGTGCCAAGTGCCGCCACTTTTCCGGGAAATAAATCATCAGGGGCACATGCAAACCCGACCAACCCGGATACCGTTTCGAGCGCGGCAAACCATTCCCGTGATCGCTGAAAAAAAACACCACCGTGTCCTCGCTAAGCCCCGCATCCTCAAGCTCTTTCAACTGCTTGCCGACCCATTCGTCCACTTTTTCAATCTGGTCATGATAGCGCGCCAAATCCGTCCGCAACTCGGGTGCGTCTGGAAAATACGGTGGCAACACCACTTGCGCGGGATCCGTTTTCACCGAACCGATCTTGTGATGCAAATGGCTCTCGTGCGATGCCCCCTGATTGATCACAGCCAAAAACGGCCCCGCATGTGAAGCGTGCAAGTGGTCGGCCTGCGGTGAAGAATCATCCCAGATTTTCCGGGACCATGTGAAGTTGTAGTCTTCCTTCGCACGATTGGTGCAACGGTAACCAGCCTCACGCATCAACTCTGGATAGAGCTTTAGAAATGACGGCGGCGGCACCTTCGAACGCATGTGATCGCTGCCCGTGGATGAGGCATGCATGCCGGAAATCAACGTCGTGCGCGCCGGCGCACAGACTGGCGCATTCGACGTTGCCAAACGGTAGCGCAACGAACGCGCCGCCAATGCATCTAACTGAGGAGTGCGCGCCACGGAGTCTCCATAACACCCTAGCAACGGCGAGTGATCCTCCGCCACCAACCAAAGAATATTCGGCCGCTCAAGCGCATGCCCCAAGCATGGAATCAAAAGGAATAATGCCGCTAGCCGTGTAGATCTGATCATGAAGTTATCTGGTTTTCCAACCCTTTATGAAACACGAATGATCACGTCGATGAATTTTTCCCGCATCGCGCTTCCAGCGCGCGGATGAATGCACCATGAGAAACCGAATCCCAATTTGCTTGGTGAATGACCGGACTTGGTTTAGTCTAGCCTTATTTTGACTTGATCGATTTGACCCCAGAGTTTTGACGATGAAATTTAAGTTTTCCACACATTCCATCGCTCGTCTTGTGGCGCTCTCCATGCCCGTCTCCGCTGCGGTGGCGGACCCTGCGCTGACAGCGGCCAAAGACTTGTTTTCGATTCCGGTGGGAGATTCATATTCGCTCGATCAATTCACCCACCACACCGCCAGCGTAACTTGTGAATACCTTACATTATTTACCGCCATCACCACCATCGGCCTCGCCAACTGGGATTGGGGCAGCGCGAAGTTTACCTTCAACAGCGAAGGATGGTTTCATGAAACAGAGCGTGGCAGCGGCGGAATGGACAAGATCGGCCATACGTTTTCCACCTATGCCATGGCAGATGTGCTGCACCACAGCATCCGCGCCAAGGCGACGGATCCACAGCATGCCGAACTAACAGCAGGATTGCTAAGCATGTCGCTGGCCACCTACATTGAGGTCTTCGATGGATTCTCCGACCAGCACGGATTTTCTTACGAAGATCTGTTGATGAATGGACTCGGCGCGGGATTTTCCGTGCTTAGAAACAGCGTTCCGGGCATGGCGGAGAAAGTTGATTTCCGGCTGCAATACCTGCCATCCCCCTACGACACATTCAATCCGCTAGGCGACTATCCCGGACAAAAGTATCTGCTTGCGGTGAAATTCGCGGGCTTTGAGATGTTTCGCGAGTCGCCGCTGAGGTATATCGAATTGCATGGTGGCTATGGCGCACGCGGCTTCACGATCGACGAGCGGCGCGACGGCGTGAGGCAGGAAAGGAATCTTTATCTGGGCATTGGTGTGAATTTGCAGGAGGTATTATTCCCAGCCCCCTCGCCGCAAGAGCCCGCCTTCAAAACCGGCGCGCGGACCCTCCTGAGATACCTGCAAATCCCCTACACCTATGTTGCGAGCGATGGCAATAGCGGGCGTTAGAGCCGCGGTATTCCCGACTTCTCTTGACCTTTC
The DNA here is from genome assembly GCA_044373865.1 of Luteolibacter sp. GTDB lineage: Bacteria > Verrucomicrobiota > Verrucomicrobiia > Verrucomicrobiales > Akkermansiaceae > Luteolibacter. The sequence continues at coordinate 3,178 of JBILPN010000493.1, forward strand.
CCGGGAGCGCCGCCAAGTTCGCGCACCAATGAAGTTTTTCTCGAAGCATCCCGCCCGCTACCTTTCCGTCCTCATGGCGGGAGTGGCCATTGCGCTGAGTTCTTGCGGTCCCTCCGGCCCGCCACGCTCGGAATACCTCGTCGGCGTCGGCGGCCCCATTCAGCAACAAACCTCCGGCGGCCCCCA
>JBILPN010000495.1:0-3362 GCA_044373865.1 Luteolibacter sp.
CCTCAATGGCGACCCGAACGCTTTCACTCGCCTCTCTCCGACCATCAGCGGCGGAAATGCTCTACTGCGCCAAGGCATCCACGCAAAGTATTCTTACATCGACGTTTCAATCCCAGTATCACGCCTGCGACAGGGCGCCAATACGTTCCGCTTCGCCTTCACTGGAGACACCGGCTTTTCCAGCCACGTGATGTATGATTATCTCCGCTTGGAACTTCCGGACTTCCCCCCTCCCCCCCCAGACTCTGGCCGCACCATCGTCTGGAGCGGCGGCAGCAATTCAACCGCTAACACCTGGGATCTTGCAGGAACACCTTCTTTTAATTTCAACGATTCACCGACCTCATTCACGAATGGTGACGCGGTGGTCTTTGATGCCTCGGGCTCAAACAGCACGAACATTACCCTCTCTGGGGTCCTAATGCCAAATGGACTCTCTTTCTCCGGCACGAAAAATTACGTCCTCTCAGGAACCGGCGAACTCTCAGGACCGATGTCGCTCCACAAGTCTGGTAGCTCATCGCTCACGATCCACCAACTGAACTCATTCTCTGGAACCACCGCAATCCGCGGCGGGATGATTTCTCTCGCCAATGACACGGCCAATGCAAGCGGACTCGGAACCAGCGATATCATCTTGGAAAATGCTTCGCTCAAGATGTTTTCCAACGGTGCCACCTCATCAAACGCTGCTTCGTTCTGGAATATCGATGTCCCTGGCACTTCCAACGGAACCCTTGAGGCAGATGCCCGGTGCGAACTTCGTGGTAAGCTCACTGGCAGCGGAACCTTCAACTATAAGCTCCCTTCCGGCTCCGTCCGAACCTCCATTTTCGGAGATTGGTCAGCCTTCTCCGGAACCATCGAGGCCAGCGCTCTCTCAGGTTCCGCAGATTTCCGCATCGCCTCAGACTACAATTGGCCGGGCATGCCCGCAGCTCTTCTTTCTCTAACTAACAACATCACCGCCTATTGGGCTGGCAACCTGAACTCGGGATCTGGCAGCTTCGTCAGCATCGGCGATCTGGCTGGCACTCCCGGTGCCACGCTCAAAGGTGGGGCGATCGGCGGACGCCAATTGACTTACCGCATCGGCGCACGCGGCGGAAATACCAACTTTGCTGGAACCATCACAGAACAGACCAACGGCATCACCCATCTCGTCAAACAAGGAAACGGAACCTGGACGCTATCCGGAAGCTCGAGCATCAATGGAAATCTCACCGCCGAGGCTGGTGAACTCTCAATCTCAGGAATTTTCAACCAAATCCCGGGAAAATCCACCACGGTCCTAAACACGGCAACGCTCACCCTCAATGGCTCGCTCAATACGGAAAATCTCATCATCGAAAACGGTGGCTCACTCTCTGCCGCAGGCACACTCGCAGGAAATCTAATCAATCACGGACTCGCGGAGTTGAGCAACGGCGTCTTCACACTCTCTGGCAACCTGGACAACCACGGCTATTTACGCATCAAATCTCCCGCTAGCCTCTCGCTATCCGGATCCTTGACGAACACCGGCGTGATCAATCTGATCGGGTCTTCACAAAGCATCCCGCAAGGAACTGAAAACTCGGGCATCATCCTCTCTGACCGCGCACCCACAACCCTTCGCTGGACCGGCAATAACGGCGGAATTTGGGACCTGCATACGAGTGTGAACTGGCAGCAACTTTCTTCACAAGCAGATGTCTTTTTCACGGGTGATTCGGTGCAGTTTGACGACTCGGCAATCACTTCAGACCTCGATCTCAGCGGAACTCTATCTCCCGCATCCATCACGATTGCCGCAGACCGAGATTTCTCGTTCAACGGCGGCGGCATCGCCGGATCCGGCGATCTCATGAAGTCCGGCAACGGATCTCTCCAAGTCTCCTCGGCCATCACACTCACCGGTTCAGTCACGGTCTCCGGCGGATCTCTCATCCTCACATCACCCGCAGCCTGGCCGCACGCGGCAACTCAGGTAATCATTGGCAGTGCCGGAACTTTAGGCGTCCGCGCCATCGCCGACGGCCCTTCTGTCGGAACACACCAAACTTTGCGCAGCGGCGGAATCATCGATGGTGACCTTCGCATCCTCGGAACCCATGAACCTCTCCCGGGATCTCAGATTACTGGCAAACTATCTTATGCCGAATCATCCAACCTAACATGGCCGATCAAATCAAACACCGACTCGCTTGGTCAATTCCCCAGCATCGACACGCAAGAACTCCAAATCAGTCCGGGCGCTTGCTTGAATTTGCAGTTCGACGCCCCGGGTTCGAACCTCAATTTCTCCGACTCGTTCTGGCAATCCCCCCGCTCATGGACCTTCATCAACACCAACACGCGCGCAGGAATCTTTGATCTTGGAATCACAAGCACCGATGCCTTCGGCAACGACCCGACAATTTATGGAACCTTCTCCATCAACAGTTCTGGAACCTCACTCATCCTAAACTGGAGTCCCCGGCCCATCGTTATGCAATGGAGCGGCGAAAATAACAATCAATGGGACAAATCAACACCTAACTGGAAGAAGAATGGGCTTTCGGCACACTACCAAGATCACCTATCAACGCGGTTTGACGACTCCGCCTCCGTAACATCAATCGATCTGATCGAGAACGTCTCACCGGGCTCTCTGCTGTTTGACTCCACCCAAGCCTATCAACTAGACGGAACCGCTGCCATCATCGGCAGCACCTCACTCACCAAAATGGGCAGTGGTACGCTGATGATGAAATCACCAAACAGCTACACTGGCGGCACCATAATCACCTCGGGCACACTTTCGATCGGCCATGCGGCAGCACTCGGCACCGGACCAGTGACACTTTCAGGAGGGCGCTGGGAAACCGGAGCGCTAACCCCAAACCATCCAATTGTGGTAAGCGGCAGTCCCACCATCAGCGGCGGCAGTAGCAGTGGCAACCACGGGATCAAGGCCATTTCTGGCGACGGAATCCTGAACTTGGATTCAAGCAGCGTGTTTGATCTAGAGGGATCGCTGGCCTCCTTCAAAGGCACACTGCGCCTCGGCGGCCCAGGCAGCTTCCGCTTTTTTGGCAGCAATGGCTCGCCTGCCGCTGAGTTCAATCTAGGAACTCGCAACCTAGCAGCCAGAAATATCGGCACCTACCACTTGGGCTCCCTCCACGGATCAAGTGAATCCTCTCTCTCCATCACTTCATACACTGGAGCTGTCACTTTCAGCATCGGCGGAAATCACAAGTCATCGACCTTTGGCGGAAACATCATGAACGGCAGCGGCACCACTCACCTCACCAAAATTGGAAAAGGAACTCTCACCCTATCAGGAAACGCATCTCACACTGGCAATACCCTCGTCTCGGACGGCACTCTCGAAATCC
>JBILPN010000496.1:0-3357 GCA_044373865.1 Luteolibacter sp.
CCCGCCACGCCGGGGGATGCCGGACCGGCGGCAAAGCTGAAAATCCGCCGCGTGACGAAGACCAGCGCCTCCACCTACGCGCCGGGAAGCACCGTCGATACCGGCGAAATCGCAGTTCTCCATCCTGCGGAGCCGGGTTACATCGAGATTCCCGGGCCGTCCGGCGTGGACGCTCCCGACCGCCTGCAAATCACCCCGGGCAGCCATTCCTCCAATCCTCCGTTCCTTCCTCTGGCTCCCCTGCATGTTCACTCCTCCCTGCCGGACCGTGGCATTCCGGTCACGTTGGAATCCACCGGCGACGCACAGATCCGGATTTGGAAAGAACAGAACGGTTCTTTCTCGCAAGTCACCCTTCCCTACACGCTCGGAGCCGACCAGAAGGCGGGCCAGATCTCCCGGCCCGCGTCGCTCCATATCCAGGGCCTTGCTCCCGGCACCGCTAGGCTGGCCTTGAAGGCGCAGGGGCAGGAAATCACCTTCAAGAGCGTCGGGGTCTTTGATTTCGATCTGGATGCCGATTCGGACAACTCGGGCCAGGTCGATGCTACCACCTCGGAGGACGGAATCGAATGCACTGCCGAAGATCCGGGAGTGATCGTCTCTCCCAACGGCGACGGGGACGAGGATTCCGACGGTACACCGAACCGCAACGATATGGACAATGCCGGGGAATTCACCCCCATCCGCATTTCACTCGCCAATCTGGCCCCATCGGACCGCGTGATCTTCCGCTATTCCGCCGCCGAACTCGGATCGCAAAGCGCCTCTGGTGGCTTGCGCCTGTGGAAAAAGAACGGGACCTCCGCCCGCTCGGCCAGCGACATGATCCAAAGCGGCGGACAAGGTTACACCGCTGCGAATCTCGGAGTGTCCGGGGGAAGCCCCGCCACCCTCTATCTGGAAGCCGTTTCCGACCTCGGTGGACCACAGGTGATTTCAGTCGAAACGCCGGGAGCCTCGGACGCGGTGAAGATCTTCCCGCTTACGCTCCAATCCGTTTCCCGCGACAAGTATCTGGCAGGTTCCTTCGAAATCCCGGCAGGCTGGAACGATCTGTCCGCAGAGTTCGTTAACACCTCGTCACAGGAGAACCTCGGCACCTACGGCAATCTCACCGGCGGCGGAACCACGAAGATCTACGACTCCGTGGACGACATCATGAACGACGCGGACATCCTCGCCGGAAGCCAGCCCGCCACGCAGAAAGTCTGGTTCATCCGCAATGCCGGCAATCCCCGGAAACTCGACTTCTACACCTGTTTCAACTCCATCGGCACCGTGGAAATCCGGCTTTCCAGTGGAGGACAAACCGTGCTCACCCGCAGCCATCCGCTCACGGCGGCGGAAGATTTCGCGGAAACCATCCGCTACGTCGATGATTGGGTCAAAGGCGTCGGTTTCGAGTTCAGCGGCGGCGACACACCCCCATTGCCCATGGGAGCACCCACGATGAACGGTTTCGGAGGTGGTGAAGGGGGAATAGACAACCTCACCCGCGCCGCCCTCATTCCGTTCTTTAACGTGATCAACCAAGTCGAGGGGCTTCAGAATATCGCGGTCGGTTTGTTCGATGGCGTCAAGGCCGGCCTCAACGACGACTGGCAACTCCTGCTGCTCGTCAAAAGCGGTGCGGTCACAGCCGGAGGGTGGGCGTGGCAGCACGCGGAAACCGAGCTGCTCGAATGGAAGAATAACCCGGTCAAACGGGCGGGCGAACTCAAGGACAAGGCCATGAAGGTCTGCAAGGAATGGGTGTTCGAACCTCTCAAGGAGAAACGCCGCGAACTCTCCACTTGGGTTGGATTCAAAAACGAAAGCTGGAAAGTCTGGAAGAGCGTGCAAGGGACAGCGGCCAAGGCATGGACCGTCACCCGTAACTCATGGGGAGACATCTGCACTGGCTTTTCCAGTTGGATGGACGACTTCGGTGCGCGAATGATCGAGGGCGCGGAGAAAACCCACTGGAGCGAAAACGTCTTCTCGATGACCAAATTCCAGCAGATTGGCAACGCCGCCACCATCACCGGGTGTTATGCGCTCGGGTACTCGACGGGATACATCGCGGAACAGGTGGCAATCGGTGTAGTCACCGGAGGTGTCGTGAAAGTCGGGGCCGTCCTGACCAAAGGCGGAGTCAAAATGGCAGGCCTGCTTGCGGCACGACGCGTCCTGCCTGTCGCCGCCCGTCTCCAACTCGTCAAGAAGTGGGCGGCGAGCGTGGCGGTCAGCATCGAGATGAAGGTCGCAATCGAACGGGGGCTGGCAGCATCCGCGGAAATGCCTCTATCCGCGATTCTCAGAGACTCGGTTGCGGAAGTGATCGAACGCGGCATGGCGAGGGCGGCGTTCGCCCGCACGGTTTTCACGACGGGCCATATTCTCGACGAGGCGATTCTAGCACTCAACATCAGAAAACTCATTCTCACACCGGGACGGGAGGAGCAGTTCTGGCACAAATTCGCATTGTTTTTCGACGTCATGGAGGACAAGGCCACGGCTGAGGCGTCCAAAGGATGGGTGAAGGCTTATGACCGCCTGTTGAAATTCAATGGCAACATCCTCGCAGATGACCGAGCAGGTGATTTCCACTCGCTTCTAAGGACCGGAACGGCAGAAGGAAAAAGCGCAGCGAAGAAGTCTCTGGAGGAATTCAGCGGAACTGACGGGACCGGGAAGCTCTGGCTGAGGGACGTTGAAAAAATCCAAGCTGAGGGATACCGCTACTCGAATTTCGATCCGAGGTTTGATCGCGATGGTAATCTGATTCCCGGCGCGCCGAAATTGAAGCCGACAGACGAGCCTCTTGGAGGTTGGTATACCAGTTTTGATAAATTTGACGCCGCCACCGACGCAAAATCTCTCATACAGCTTCCGCCTGCTAGCACTGCAAAATACCGTTTGGAATTTGATTACGCCGCGGTCAAAGATAATGTGAGAATTGCTCGTGGAGACCAAGGTCAGGCTGAGTTCTTTGAACTACTGTGCAGGGATTTTCCAGCATATGGCATAGGTGGAGCTACCCAAAACCTTGTGGAGGGTGTAGAGATTCCCATTAAGGCCATTTGGGACATATCTGGTATAACGCCCATCAAAGTTTACCCATAAAATACCATGAGATCAGACATTTTAGCTTCTGGATTAGACAACTTATATGCGGATCGAGTTGATTTTGTTGAGAAATTCACAATCATGACCTATGGACGAGACTCTGAAGAAGAGATTCAGAAACAGCTTAATGCTTGGGCTAAAGCGGGATTTCTGAGGATACTAAAACCTTTGATCGAGTGTGCCGACATGGAGCCTTGCGTAAAACTTCTTTCCTTTATTCAGCCCAATCCAAACAGAAATCAATGA
>JBILPN010000497.1:0-3355 GCA_044373865.1 Luteolibacter sp.
ACGAATGGCGGCTGGACCGCCTCGATCGTGTGGGCGAGGCTGGTTCTGATCAGCGAATTGCTATCGACGGCGACAGCCGTTAGGGTGTGAGACCCGTTGGCGAGGATGGCGGTGACCGAGTAGGGTGCGGTCGTATCCATGCCGAGAAGAGTGGCCCCATTGTAAAAACTAACACTGGTCACGGTGCCATCCGTCGGCACGGCATCGGCAGTGATGGTGATTGGCCCGCTATTGTTGATTTCATCGCCGTCGGACGGTGAAGTGAGCGTGACTTCGGGGGGCGTATGGCCATAGGCGAGGCTGAGTTGAGGGCGATTCGCAGCGGTGGCGTTTTCCCTGGAGGCGTAGTTGATGATGCCGTTCGACGTCTCCGTGATGGCATAGACCTTGAAGGAAACAGGTCCGCTCGCAGGTATGGCGTTGGTGACATCCGTGCTGCTGGCCGTACTAGCAAGCGGCGTCCAAGTGCTGACAGGATTCCCTGCGGCGGGTTTATTGTTCCAGGTGATACCGGTTTCCGTCCAAGTATCATCACCTACCTTTGCGACGGCCTGGACGCCCGGCGTGGCGGCGACGAGGGCGTAGAGCCTCATGCCAGCCCCTAGCAGAACACCGCTGGTTTCCGGTATCTCAAAACGCAGGAAGCTCTCCCGGTTGAAACCGGCCCCGGCCTTTTTGACAAGGATCTTATCCTGTGTGCCAAAGTTCAAGTCAACCGAGTCCGTCCTGTCATAGACGTAGCTATCAGCCACGGGTGTGAGATTCACCACATCGGGTGTGAGCTTGTAGAAACGGGCTTTGAAAGTCTTTCCGGCGGCGTTCGCCGTGTTGATGGACATCGTGATGGTCGGTGAGCTTTGGGTGACGGTCACCCCTGCATCCGCGCTGACGAGCGTGCCACCGTTGAGGGCGATTTGGAGGTTGATGCCGGTGGTGTTGAGCTGGGTGGGATCGCTCACGCTCACGTCGATGAAGGGGCCGTCGTCGCGCACGAGCACGCTGGCCTTTTTGTTCGAGGTAATACCGCCATAAGTATAGGTGTTATCGGTCCAGAAATTCGCGGCGGTGATGCCGAGCGTGTTCTCACGCACGGCCTGCACGTTGGCATTGTTGTTCAGGACCGTGATGTGCGGCGCGACGGCATAGTTGCCGGTGCGTTTGGCCGTGCGACCGGGGAGCATGACGTATTGATAGGTGGTGCTGGTGGGGTTGTTGCCATGCTCGAAGCCAAGGCGCAGGAAATTCCGCGTCTCGATGGTGGTGCCGGCACCGACGTCAATTTCCGACGGCGAGGCCGAGCGGGATTCGCGCACGCCGCGAATCGTCGGCGCGGTGGGGAAATAGTAACCGATATCAGAATTGCTAACACTGCCTTGCAGATGCGCCCAATTCGTTGAAGCCATCGCTTCATTCCAACCAAGTGCTGCGGACTTTACCGTGCCGTTCACGGTAAGGACGTTGCTGCCACTGATCTTGCGGTTTTCCACGGTGGTCTCGATGGGGCGTGAGTCCGCGCTGGTGATGCCTGCGCCGAGGCAGACGATTTCGTCATCGAACATGAACCACGATTTTTTTCCTGTGAGCGTGACGCCTACGCCTTTGAACTGCATGCCCGCCGCGCCGAACTTGCCAAGCTTGGCACCGCCCACCCAAGGGTGCGGCGAGAGCGTGCTTTCCCCTTGGGCTCTCGGGCCGACGGATGCGGAAACATTGGGAAGTTTCGAGTGTGTCACATCCGCCGTCACGCCCGGCAGGCGATACGCATCGATGGTGCAGTTGGTATCATCACCGAACTGATTGAGGTCTCCGTTGTAGAGCGTGGTCATTCCATCGCCGGTGAACCAGCCGCGCAGGTTGTTGCCATTGATCGATTCAAAATTCGCGATGCGCGTGCTGCACATGCTGAGCCCAAAACCGAAACCTTTTCCTAGGTGCACCACGCGGTCCATTTCCGGGAAAGTATAGTGGTCGATCAACTCGCCCCTGCGTCCGATGCTGTCATCGGCCATCAGGTTTTTAGCGGAAGTTAGAGTAGATAGCGAACGTCCGCCGACGAAGTTACGGACCGTATCGCTGAGCGCCCACTCTTTGACCATGCGCTTCATGCGCAGGGATTCGGCCGGAGGGGCGAACTCCGCGATCTGCAACACGGAATCCATGATGGTGTGTCCCACTCCCTGGGGATCGCCGGCGCGCCCGGCCTCGCGACCGCGGACCAGATCGAGCGCCGCACCATTGTAGATGATCGGTTCATAAGAATCGAAGACCCAGGAGAAGACATTGCTCTGCAAAGGATCGGTCACGGCCCATGTGGATCCGCTGAGCCAGTTCATCACTGGCGCCATCGAGGCCAGAAGCCCGCTGCCATAAGCTGCCGTGTAGGGGTGGTTGAGATGTTGGATGAAGGAACCGTCGGTATAAAATCCGTCGCCAGTGGTGACATAGGCGAAAAGATTGCTGAAGGCATCGCGCGCGGATGCGAGTTTCACCGCATCCTTCACCACACAGCCACGCACCGCCACGATGCGGATTTTCAACATGCGGTTCGAACCTGTGAATGAACCCGAGGTTCCTCCGGGGGCTTGGGTCGTGGCAGAGGGGGTGAATTTTTCCACGGCTCCCATGTAGTTGCTAATCTGGGTAGGGCTAAGCTGATCGTAGAGCAACACCGCGATATCGACGAGTTGGATCGGTGAGCCGATTTCGAACTCATACCAGTTATCATAGATGGTCTTCGATGGATTGTAGCGATTCGCATGCATCCAATCGAGCCCGCTGATCGTGTCCGCTAAGAGTGTAGCATTGCCATGCAAAGAACATCCCGGCGTGGCGTAGGCGAGCGCCATGCTGCGCAGCCGCTGGTAGCTGTAGTTGATGTGAATCGATCGCGTGGTGCTTGCCAGATCGGACCAAAGGAAGGTCCTCGCGGGAGACTTATCCATCGACGACCAGTTCGAGTTCGCCGCATTCGCGATGGAGTTCAGGCGCGAGATGACGGTCGTGTCCGCAGTGTCGTAGCCGGAGCCGACGATGGTGTCCCGCCACTCGAGGCGCAGATCGTCGTATTCATCCGCCCGGGTAAAAGCCGCGAAAAGCAGGGCCGCGAGGACGACGAGAAATCGACCAGCAACGACGGGCATGTTGGTGTGAACTGGGTTTCTCACAAGCTCATACGGCATCCCACCTCGAAACCTGACCCGTTTTTGGCCAAAACCATCGGATTCCGCCTACGATTTCTTCTTCGCGGGTGGTTTGTAAGTGGTGCCGTTGTCGGGCGGAAGCGAGCGATGCCATGCGACGAGAGCTGCGGTGAGGCGGGCGGTCTCGGCGGCTTGGGTGGCGGCGAGGTTACTTT
>JBILPN010000498.1:0-3351 GCA_044373865.1 Luteolibacter sp.
CGCCGCAGCACCGTGCCCAATGCCCCGCGAATGTCGCCCCATGGGCTGGTGCAGGAATACCTCAATCTCACCGAGCACCTCTACGGCATCGTCTCCAACGGTCGCCTCATCCGCCTGCTCCGGGATTCCTCCCGCCTCGTCAAACTCACCTTCATCGAGTTCGACCTCGAACGCATCTTCACCGAGGAACTCTTCGCCGACTTCGCCCTCTTCTACCGCCTGCTCCACGCCTCCCGCCTGCCGGTCAGCCAGGACGGGGCAGGGGAGGCCCCGATTGAAATCTATCACCAGGACTCCCTCGACTCCGGCTCCCGCATCCGCGATGGCCTCAGCACCGCCGTCCACACCGTCATCCTCGCCCTCGGCAACGGCCTGCTGAACCACCCGGCCAACGACCGCCTCCGCACCCTCGCCACCACCGATGCCGGCGGGCGCTTCGCCCCGGAATTCTACGCCCATCTCCTCCGCCTCATCTACCGCCTGCTCTTCCTCATGGTCATCGAGGAACGCGGCCTCGCCCATGTCCCCGGCACCGACAAGCGCCTCCGGGAAATCTACGATCTCGGTTACTCGCTCGCCCGCCTCCGCCGCCTCGCAGAAAAACCCCACTTCGCCGATGCCCGCCACCACGATGCCTGGCTCGCCCTCATCGCCCTCTTCCGTCTCGTGGACGAATCCGGACGCGGCCGCAAACTCGGCGTCGCCCCGCTCGGCGGCGATCTCTTCAAACGCGGCTCCCTCGGCATGCTGGAGGATTGCTCCCTCGACAACGCCACCTTCCTCACCTCCCTCCGCCAGCTCACCCTCTTCACCAATCCCGTCACCCGCCAGCTCATGCGGGTCAACTACGGTGCCCTCAACGTCGAGGAATTCGGCTCTGTCTATCAAGGCCTGCTGGAGTTCGAACCCCGCATCACCGAAATCGACGGAAAACTCCACTTCGCCTTCGCCGCCGGGGACGAACGCGCCGCCACCGGCTCCCACTACACCGAAGACGAACTCGTCCAACCCCTCCTCAAGCACTCCCTCGACCACCTCATCGCCGACGCCCTCGCAACCTCTTCCTCTTCCTCTTCCCTTCATCCTTCATCCCTCAACCTTCATCCTTCCGAAGACGCTCTTTTGCGTCTTCGGATCATCGACATCTCCTGCGGCTCCGGCCACATCTTGTTAGCTGCCGCCCGCCGCATCGCCTTGGCCCTCGCCATCGTCCGCACCGGCGACGACCAACCCAGCCCCGCCGCCTTCCGCGAGGCCATCCGCGACGTCATCAAAAACTGCATCTACGGCGTGGACCTCAATCCCCTCGCCGTGGAACTCTGCAAAGTCGCCCTCTGGCTGGAGGCCCACGTCCCCGGCGAACCGCTCGGCTTCCTCGACCACCATATCAAGTGCGGCAACTCCATCGTCGGCTTCGTCCATCAGGAGGAACTCGACAAAGGCATCCCCGACGAAGCCTTCAAAACCCTCCCCGGCGACGACAAGGACATCGCCGCCGCCTTCCGCAAGGTCAACAAAACCGAGCGCAAGGACCACGCCGGCGGCCAGAAAAAACTCCCGCTCGCCCCCGCGCTCCGCGAGAAACTCGACGCCGTGCTTGCCCGCTGGCGCGAAATCTCCGCCCTGCCCGAGCACACCCCGGCGGAAATCGAGGCCAAAAAAACCCGCTACGATGCCGCCAACCGCCAGGACGCCTACCTCCTCCGCCAGATCGCCGCCATCCCCATCGCCCAGTTCTACCAACCCAAAACCGCCGGCAACAAACCCTGCCTCATCACCGATGCCACCTACCGCGCCTACCTCGCCGGCCAAACACCCCAAGGCCAGGCCACCGCCTCCGCCTGGGCCATCGCCGAACGCAAAAAAGCCTTCCACTGGTTCCTCGAATTCCCCGAAATCATCGCCAACGGCGGCTTCGACTGCATCCTCGGAAACCCGCCGTATCTGGGCGGCAGCCACCTTAGCGGCACCTATGGCCATGCCTTCTGTGAATACGTCCGCTGGCAATACGCCCCCACCGGTCTCAGCGATCTTGTCGCCTTCTTCCTCCGCCGCATCTTCATTCTTCTTCGCCCCAAAGGCTTCACTGCCTTCATCACCACCAACTCGATCAAAGACGGTGACATTCGAAAAGACGGTCTCGAACAAGTCATCGCCGCTGGTGGCACGATCAACATGGCCGTGCGCGGCATCAAGTGGCCGGGCGTGGCGAATCTTGTTGTTTCGTTGGTCTCTATTCATCGCGGCGACTGGAAAAAGAAGTGCTACCTCGACAGCAAACCGGCGGAAATGATCAGTGCCTTTTTTGAGGACTCTGAAGACGGTGGCGACCCGATCAATTTGGCGGACAACAGCAATCGAATCTATGAAGGATCAAAATGGGTTGGCTCTGGGTTCATTGTGAATGTCTCCGAAGCCCAAGCATTGATTGATGCAAATGAGAAGAACTCAACGGTAGTAATCCCGCTCCAAAATGGAGATGAATTGAATAGCCACCCAACCCAAACTCCCGGCAGGATGACCGTTTACTTTCAAGACTGGTCAGTTGAAAAATCTAAACTTTTCATCGAGCCTTTCAAGCTCCTTGAGGAAAAAGTAAAGCCCGAGAGAGAGAAACATCCCGAGCTACCGCTCAGGGAAAAATGGTGGCTTTTTAAACGTCCAACACGGGAGCTTTATAATGCCATCATGGCGTCTGATCGGTGCTTTGTGATTGCTCGAACTTCCAAGTATCTGAATTTCTCTGCTTCGCCAACGACGTTCGTATTCTCTGACGCACTCAAAGTCTTCACCACCGATCGCTGGGACCAATACGCCGTCGTCCAATCCACCATCCATGAAGTCTGGGCACGCAAATACAGCGGCGCGTTGGAAACCCGTCTCCGTTACTCTCCGTCGGACTGTTTCGAAACCTTCGCCTTCCCCGCCGGGCTAATGGCGAGTGGTGAACAGCGAATGGCGAGTGGTAAAGACGCAGACGGCTCTTCATGTTCCAACCATTCGCTACTCGCCACTTGCCACTCGCTCGCTCGCATCGGCGAGCGCTACCACGAGCACCGCCGCGACCTCATGCTCCGCCTCTGGCTCGGCCTCACCGACATTTACAACCTCTTCCACGCCCCCGATCTCGACGCCCGCCTCGACAAACTCTTTAAGAAGCGAATGGCGAATAGCGAGTGGCGAGTGGTGGAGAAGGTTCCCGCCGAACACCTGCAAACCGCAGGCAGCCTCACCCTAGAAGAAGCCATCGCCGGGATCAAGCGCCTGCGGCAACTCCACGTCGAACTCGATTACACCGTCCTAGCCGCTTACGGCTGGGCGCCTGACGGTTGGAGAATTGCTATCGAAAAC
>JBILPN010000499.1:0-3348 GCA_044373865.1 Luteolibacter sp.
GAATTATTTGCCGACGCTTTTGCCTTCTTTGCGGCGAACTTTTTCACCGACATAGCGAACACCTTTGCCCTTGTAAGGCTCAGGTGGATAGAAACCGCGCACCTCGGCGGCGAACTGGCCGACAAGTTGCTTGTCGATGCCTTCAACTTTGATCTTGGTGTTTTCAAGCACCGTCACGCTCAGCCCACTTGGGATGGGGTGAAGCAGAGGGTGGGAGCGACCCAAGGAAAGATCGAGATCCGCACCCTTGACGGCTGCGCGGAGACCGACGCCGTGGATTTCAAGATCCTTCACGAAGCCCTGCGAGACACCCACGATCATATTTTGAACGAGGCTGCGAGCAGTGCCGTGAAGCGCCTTGTGCTGGCGCTGCTCAGTTGCACGGGAAACGATGACGTTGCCGTCCTCGTTTTTGAGGGAGATCCCGTCTGGCAAAGCGAAGTCGAGCTTGCCCTTCGGGCCTTCGACGCTTACCAGATTGCCATCCAAGGTGACGGCGACTTTTTCAGGAAGAGAGATTGGTTTAAGACCGACTCGTGACATGGTAGTAGTTTCCTTTTACGAGTTTGGGTTTACCAGACGTTGGCGAGAAGCTCGCCACCGAGGTTTTGCTTCTTGGCGGAACCGCCTGACATCACGCCTTTCGAAGTCGAAAGAATCGAGATACCAAGCCCGGACATAACGCGTGGAACTTCACCAGCACCGACGTAATGGCGGCGACCAGGAGTTGAAACACGCTTGAGATCGGTAAGAACCGAACGGCCATCGATGAACTTCGGATTGGCCTTGATGGTTGTACGCTCGCCAGTGACGACTTCGTATTTCCAGATGTAGCCTTCTTCTTGAAGAATGCGGGCGATGTCCGCTTTAATCTTAGAGTAGGGTGCGGAGAATTCCTCGTTGCCAGCGCGGGCCGCGTTCTTGAAACGCGTGAGGAAATCGGAGATTGGATCGGTGAGAACTGCCATAATAGGGGATTCCTTTTTAAAAGTGGGTCCGTGGTTAAATTAGTTGGCAGCAGCTGCTTCAGCTTCGACCTCGTTGGCTTTTTTCATATCGCGGAAAGGCATGCCAAGCTCGCCGAGGAGCGCACGACCTTCTGCGTCGGTTGGAGCGGATGTGACAAAAATCAGGTCAAAGCCAATGGTGCGCTTGATCTGATCGATTTCGATTTCCGGGAAAATGGACTGCTCACTGATGCCGCACGCATAATTTCCGCGTCCATCAAAGGATTTCGAGGAAATTCCGCGGAAGTCGCGGATGTTCGGTGCAGTAACGTTGATGAAACGATAAAGGAACTCCCACATGCGAGGGCCACGAAGTGTGACACGCGCGCCAAGAGCTTCACCTTCACGGAGCTTGAAGTTGGCAACCGCCTTCTTCGAGAACGTGATCGATGGGCGCTGGCCGGTGATCTTTTGAATTTCGTTGACCGCGTCATCGACGGCGACCTTACGATCGGGGGACTTGCCCATGCAGGAAGTTACCACGATCTTTTCGAGGCGTGGGACCTGATGGCAATTGGTGTATCCGAGCTTCTTTGTCAAAGCTGGGACGACCTTGTCCTTGTAGTATTGTTGGAGTGCTGGTGTGCTCATTACTTTTTGCGGGTCAGCGCTGATTTCTTCAGTCGCTTAAGCGCGGGCGAAAGCCAATTCGCTTCTAAGAAGCGAATTTTGCCTTAGCCCACTTTCTTTACATTGGAGATATGGACTGGGCCGTCGATGGTCTTGATGCCACCGTTTGGCTCAGCTTCAGTGCCTTTGACGGCCTTCTGGATTGGGCGGCCGCCTTCGACGACGACCTGGTTTTTGGCAGCCTTCACAAGAAGCACGGTTCCGCGCTTGCCCTTGTGATTGCCTGCAATGATTTCGACTTGATCGCCTTTTTTGACGTGGGTCTTGATGCGGCTCATGAAATTAGAGGTAGGATGAGAGGATGGACGAGACCGGGTTCAGAGAACCTCGGGTGCGAGAGAGACGATTTTCATGAACGCACGCTCGCGCAGTTCACGGGCAACAGGGCCAAAGATCCGCGTTCCACGAGGATTGTTGTCCTTATCGATGATGACAACTGCATTGCTGTCGAAACGGAGGATGGACCCGTCCGCGCGGCGAATTGGATAGGCCGTCCGAACCACAACAGCCTTCACAACACTGCCCTTTTTCACGGCAGCCGTTGGGATGGAATCGCGAATGTGGCAGGTGATCACGTCGCCAATCGAGGCGGTGCGGCTGCGCTTGCCGAGCACACCGATCATTTTTGCGCTCCGGGCACCGGTATTATCGGCGACAGTGAGCATGGTTTCCATCTGAATCATGACTTAAGAATTTGAAATTTGAAATTTAGGAACTGAATTCGACCAAAGCCGACTCAATGGGAGATAACTTCGGCGAGGGTCCAGCACTTCAACTTGGAAAGCGGGCGGGTCTCAACGATGCGAACTCGGTCGCCGATTTGAGCCTGATTTTCCTCATCATGCACGTAATATTTTTTAGAACGTTTGACGATTTTGTTGAACTTTGGATGGGGAACACGGGCAACGTGTTCCACGACGAGGGTCTTTTCCATTTTATTGGAAACGACCACGCCAACGCGTGTTTTACGGAGGTGGATCTGTGCGTCCTTGGGAGTCTCGCTCATGATTGGAATTGGTTGGTGCGTTGGCAGGGATTATGCGCTCAGTTTGGCCGTGACGGCTGTGAGAACTTGAGCGGTTTCGCGACGCACCTGACGGATGCGAGCGGGGTTTTCCAAGGAGCCCGTGGACTTCTGGAGACGGAGGTTGAGAGCTTCCTGCTTGAGTTCACGGAGACGGGCTTGAAGCTCGTCAGTGGAAAGTTGGCTGGTCTCTTTGGCTTTGGTTTTGGCCATGGTTCAGACGGATATTGAAGTTAACAGATCGGACGGATCAGGCGTGTGGATTGCGGGTAACGAGGCGAGTGCGAATGCCAAGCTTGTAAGATGCGAGACGCATTGCTTCCTTTGCTGCAGATTCTGGGACACCACCGATTTCAAAGAGCATGTTGCCAGGACGGATCACAGCGACCCAACCTTCGACAGCACCCTTACCTTTACCCATCCGAGTTTCGGGCGGACGTGAAGTGATCGACTTGTGAGGGAAAATCCGAATCCAGACTTTACCCTTTCTCTTCAGAGAACGGTTGATTGCGATCCGGCAAGCTTCGATTTGGCGGTTGGTCATCCATCCGCGGTCGAGAGTTTGCAGACCGAAGTCACCGAAGGCGACAGTGGTTCCGCGCTGGGCATTGCCAGAGCGGCTTCCGCGGTGGCTCTTGCGGAACTTGGTTCGTTTGGGCATCAAAGGCATGGCTCGGTCCTCCTAGG
>JBILPN010000040.1:0-11507 GCA_044373865.1 Luteolibacter sp.
TTCAGCTCTGCATTGTTACTGGCTTCATTTGTCTGTTTGTTTTCCATGCTTGTGCGGAACAGGTGAAGCCAAATCTGCTTCTCATCCTTGCCGATGACTGGGGCTGGGGTGATCTGGGTTGTCATGGCCATCCCTACGTCCAAACCCCCAATATCGACCGACTCGCCAGGGAAGGCACGGATTTCAACCGCTTTACCATGGCCAGCGCGGTCTGCTCCCCAAGTCGCGCGGCGATCATGACCGGCCATTTTCCGGCCCGCTATAACATCAACGGCCACTTCGCATGGCCGAAGGACAATGCCCGGCGCAACATGCCCGACTGGCTCTCGACGACAGCTCCCAGCTTGCCCAAATTTCTTAAATCCGCAGGATACGCAACCGCCCATTTCGGCAAGTGGCATCTCGCCAACGACATGATCTCCGACTCGCCAACACCCGAGGCATACGGCTATGACGAATACGGTGCCTTCAACTGCGCCGGCGAGCAGATGCCCGTGCATGAGGACGCCCAGCGAGCGATTTCATTCATCGGGAAATGCCAAAGCGAAGGGAAACCATTCTTTGTCAACCTGTGGCTCCACGAACCGCACACTCCCCATCACGTCATTCCAAAATACCGGCGGCGGTTTCCTGATCTTCCCGAGGCGGATAACATCTACGCCTCAGTCCTCTCGCACGCCGATGATCGCATCGGGGAAATTCTCGCCGCGCTCGACCGTCTCGGTCTGGCGAGAAATACGCTCGTGATCTTCACCTCCGATAACGGCCCCGCCCGCAGTCGCGAAGGTGAGGCACTGGGGCTGATGTATGACACCGCCACCGGAGCGGGATTCAGCCTAACAGCTTCCAAAGGCCTGACCGGTGGCAGAAAAGGCTATAAGGCATCTCTATCAGAAGGCGGCATAGGCGTCCCGTTTATTGCTCGCTGGCCGGGCAAGATCGCAGCAGACGAGGTCGATGACACTTCGCTGATTTCCGCAGTGGACCTGCTTCCAACTTTGTGTGAAGTCGCAGGTCTCCCGCTGCCTGAAGGCTATCAACCGGACGGCGTCAGTCAGGTCGCTGCGCTTCGTGGGACTCCCGCACCGCTGCGCCTTAAGCCTCTGTTCTGGAAGATCCGTGCGCAGAAAAACTCGCATGTCCACTGGGCATCACTCGCCGTGGTGGATGGGCCTTGGAAGCTCCTCGCCAACGATGATTTCAGCCGCCTCGAACTCTACGATCTCGTCGCCGATTCCCTCGAACGGAAAGACCTCGGCAGCGCAAAACTTGAGGTCGTGAATGAACTCCGGGGCAAGCTCAGCCAGTGGCAGGCATCCCTCCCGCCTGCACCCATGGGTGAGGTTTTCTCAGCGGAACGCTGATCCGGTGCGAGGAACGAATGACCTGTTATTTCACTTCGGTGGAAAACGAGGAACTACCTCTCGCGCTGCCTTCGCCGTCAGGATTTCAGATGATGACGCCCCCCGGTGAAGTGGACTGGCAGCCTGCAGTTTCAGGCTCATGGACGACGCACTCGACGCCTCAAGCACGAAGTTCTTAGAGCCCGGCGACGCCAGTTTGACGCTGAAAACGACTGCACCGCCCTTGGCCTCAAGGGTCAGCTCAAACGTAGAGCGGTCCTCCGTCATCCTGTGAACACATGATGGACGGCAAGGGCAGGTTTTATCATATTCAGAACCCACGTGCTTCGTAACCACTCATTTAATCCGCTGGAAATCTCCTCCTCGTTCGGGCGCATTCCGTCAAAATATCTCTCATGGTGCGCCGGGATCGCTCTTGCCGCCGCCGGGCTTTGCCAAGCGGACGACTTTTCCGCGCAGCGGCAGCTCGTGGAGAATCTTGCACGCCTCACGGAGGCTCCCGCCATGCGCGAAGCCGACGGGTTTCCCGCCGTCGGCGAAATCAAGGCGATCTATTTCGACGCGCTTGAGTGGAAGGGCAAACCCACCAAGGTCTTCGCTTGGCTCGGCGTTCCGAAAAATCCATCAGGTAAAGTGCCCGGCATCGTGCTCGTCCACGGCGGCGGCGGCACCGCCTTCCAGCCATGGGTGCAGCAGTGGAATGACCGTGGCTTCGCGGCCATCGCGATCTCCGTCGAGGGGCAAACCTCCAATCGCTCCGAGACGAATCCCAAGGCATGGCAGCGGCATGAATCGGGTGGCCCGGGCCGCGTAGGGATCTATAGCGATTCCAAGCAAGCCCTGCCCGACCAATGGATGTATCACGCGGTCGCGGATACGATTCTCTCCCATTCACTGCTTCGCTCGCTGCCCGGTGTGGACCCGGAAAAGATCGGCATCATGGGCATCTCATGGGGCGGCGTGATCACCAGCACCGTCATCGGCATCGATTCCCGCTTCGCCTTCGCCATCCCCACCTATGGCTGCGGCGATCTTTCCATGGCCGGAAATCAATACGGCCGCTCACTCGGCGGCAACCTTCTCTATCAGCAGGTCTGGGACCCCATCCTGCGGCTCGACCGCGCGAAGCTGCCGGTCCTCTGGTTTTCATGGCCAGAGGATAAGCACTTCCCGCTCGATCACCAGGCGGCCAGCTACCGTCGGGCACCCGGCCCACGCATGGTGGCGCTGGTTCCCAAGATGGGTCACGGCCATGGCCCGCCATGGACACGGCCGGAAAGTTATGCCTTCGCGGAAAGCGTTGTTAGGGAAAAATCTCCATGGTGCGTCCAGACCACTGCCGGCGCGAATGGTAAGACCGCCCGCGTCGCCTTCACCTCATCGAAACCGCTCGATCGCGCCACGTTGGTCTCCACCACAGGTTCCGGCATCACCGGCTCGCGGACATGGCTGGAGTCGCCCGCCAAGCTCGAAGGAAAAGGCGGCGGCTGGCACGCCAACGCCACCCTATCCGAGGGTACGACCGCCTGGTTCATCAATGTTCACAGCGGTGCGCTCATTTCGAGTTCCGATTTTCAGGAAACCTCTGCTCCTTCCCAATAAAATACCCGTCAACCTGCCCGTCCGATGATGCCACTTCACAAACTATCCGCCTGCCTGATTGCCCTTGCATCCGCACTTCTCCCGCATCCCGCCTTCGCCCAAGAAATGGACAAATTGTGGGGCAGTTCGGTGGTCAAGCTCCGCCCGGATGATGCAGGCAAGGGCCAGTTATTCGCCGATGGAAACTACGCGATGTTCATCCACTGGGGGCTTTACTCTCTGTTAGGGAACAAGGTGGACGGCAAGACCTATTATGGCATCGGGGAATGGATCATGGAAAAGCGGATGGCGGGCATACCCGTTCCAGAATACAAGGAGCTCGCCAAACGATTCGATCCATCGCGTTTCGACGCCAAAGCCATCGTCGCCCTCGCCAAGGACGCGGGCATGAAATACATCGTTATCACCGCAAAACACCACGACGGCTTCGCGATGTATCACTCGAAGGCGGATCCCTTCAACATCGTCGATGCCACACCCTACGGTCGCGACCCGATGAAGGAACTCTCCGCCGCCTGCAAGGAGGCTGGGATCGGCTTTGGCTTCTACTATTCGCACAATCAGGACTGGACCTTCCCCGGCGGTGGCAGGGGGCCGCAGACTGATGAGAACGGCAAGCCCGCCACCTTTGACGATTATTTCCAACGCAAGTGCCTGCCACAGGTCGAGGAGATCACCAGCCAATACGGACCGATCGAACTTGTATGGTTCGATACCCCTGGAAATATGCCTAAGAAGTATGTCGAGCAACTCATCAACGTCGTCCGGAAAAACCAACCTGAGGCCTTCGTTTCTGGCCGTGCCGGCCATGGACTGGGGGATTATCAGTCGCTGGGTGACATGGAAGTGCCGATTGAAAACATCGATGGCCTGTGGGAAACCGTGGATACCACCAACGACTCGTGGGCTTACGCATGGTATGATAACAACTGGAAGACGCCGCACGAAATCCTCCGCCGCCTCATCTCCACCGTCGCGCGCGGCGGCACCTACATGCTGAATATCGGCCCCTGCGGCGATGGCTTGGTGCCGAAGCACGCCACCGATTCGTTGCGCCGCTCCGGCGAGTGGATCAAACAGCACCCGGCCGTGATCTATGGTGCGGACCCCTCGCCTTGGGGGCACGCCCTGCCGTGGGGGGACGTTACCGTGCGCGACAACAAGCTATTCCTATCAGTCTTCGACCTACCGGCCGATGGCAAGCTCCATCTCCCGGGACTCAAGACGGAAATCAACTCTGCTAGATGGCTCACCGCAAGCGGCTCCGAGCCAGTCACCCACCAACGCGACGGCACATGGACCTGTCTCACCCTGCCGCCGGGCACGCTCAACGCGCTTGTTCCGGTGATTGAAGTCACCCTCACCGCCCCGCCGGAAGTTGACCGGACCTTCGGCATCGATCCTAAAGGTCCCACCGAACTTGATGTGCATTTCGCCTCGGTCACCGGAGCCACCCGCAATGGCAAGCGCTGGATGGAAAAATTCGGTGAGTGGAAACACACGGTCGAGGTGAAGGATTGGAAAGCCGATGGAGCCGCCACCTGGGAGGTCGATGTTCAACGGCCGGGCCACTATCGAGTTGATCTGACTTATTCCGGTGAGCAAAGGCTGGTCTGGCGAGTCGCTGTGGAAGGCGGGCAAGCCATCCAAAACCAGCAGAACGCCTCACATATCTACCAATCGTTTCCGATCGGCTGGCTTAAATTCACCACTCCCGGGCGGCATCGCGTCAGCGTGGCCTGCATCGATGGAAATACCGCCACCGCCAGCCTCAAAGCGCTCCGCCTCACGCCCGTCACGGATCTCTCACCCGCCAGCGACACCGCCAGCAGCCGATGAAGGTCATGTTGAAATCCTTGGCTCCGCTGATCGCCGCCCTGATGATCCCGGCGCATGCTTCCGAAAGGGCTCCCGCCTTGCGCCCCGCGTTCTCGTGGGACAAGGTGCCGATCTATCAGATGTTTGGCGATGACATGCGTCTCCTCAATGATTCCGAGCTCGGCAGCATCGCCGGCAGCTCGGATTTCCTCTGCATCGAGAAGAGCCACGGCTTCAAGGAACTGCGTTGCGCGGAGCTCGGGGCGGCGCGTGAGATCGCACGCTTCAAGAAGATCGATCCCCGGAAAAGTTGCCTGTTCTATTTTAACTCGGCTTATGCCTATCCGTTTACAACCGCCTCCCATGTTTTTGGCGAGGTGGTCATAGGAGAACCCTTTCGATCTTTCCTGCTTGTTAATCCACAAACTGGCGAGTTCATGCGCCGCGGCCGCGTTCCGATGTTTGACGTTCTGAAACCCGAATTCCGCACATGGTGGGTGGAAACCGTCGGCAAAGGCGTCCGCGAATCCGGAGCCGACGGACTGTTCGTCGATCAGATGCATGGATTCGCCTTTCACCGCCCGCAGCAGAAATCCGAAGTGGACGCCGCCCAAGCGGAAATGATGCGCATGGCGAAGAAGGCCATCGGCCCCGAGAAAATCCTGCTGCTCAACAACGGCGCGCACATCCCCGAATTGTTCAAAATCGGCGATGCCTTCATGTTTGAACATTACAAGGCCGACCAGCTCAACAAGGAAGCCATCGTCGCGGATTGGGATCTCATGAAAAAGATCTCCGCCGCAGGTAAGATCGCTGTTTGGCGCATCGGTGTGGAAGTGGGAACCGAAGGGGAAACGGGACTCGGCGCGGCCGACTTCGAAAAGCTCGCACGCGAACGGCTTTCCTATCATCTAGCAGTCTTTCTCATCGGTGCCCAACCCTACGGCTACTTCCAATACGGCTGGGGCTGGAATCTTCAGGATGGTGCGCTCGTTGACTTTCCTGAATTTTCCAAACCCCTGGGAGCGCCGAAAGGAGAAGCGACCCGACCCGATCCCGCCGCCTGGATCTTCACCCGCGAGTTCGAAAAAGCCAGTGTCCGCGTCGATCTGGAGAACGGTAAGGGTGAGATCATGTGGCATTAATCACGAGTTCCCTCGCATGATGAATAGAACCAACCATTCCGCCACCCGCATCCTGACCTGCGTCTTTCTCGCCTTTCTGGCGGTTCCTGTCTCGGCGGAGGAGCCGAAGCGCCCAAACATTGTTTTCATCATGACCGATGACCAGGGCTACGGCGATCTCGGCCATACCGGCAACCCGGTGCTCAAGACCGCGCACATCGACAAGCTGGCTGCCGAATCCTCCAGTCTAACGGACTATCATGCATTGCCCACCTGCTCACCCACTCGCGCGGCGTTGCTCACGGGGCGCTGGGCGGACCGCACCGGCGTCTGGCACACGGTGAACGGCCGCTCGATGCTGCGCGAGAACGAGGTCACGCTCGGACAGATGCTCAAGGACGCCGGCTATGCCACCGGACTTTTTGGCAAATGGCATCTCGGCGACAATTTTCCCTATCGTCCCGAAGACCGCGGATTCACCGAGGTCTATCGCCATGGCGGCGGCGGAGTCGGCCAAACGCCGGACTTGTGGGACAACTCCTACTTCGATGGCAGTTACTATCACAACGGCCGCGTGGTTGCCGCCAAGGGATTCTGCACCGACGTGTTTTTCTCTGAGGCCAAGCGCTTCATCCGTGAGTGCGCGGTGAAACAAAAACCGTTCTTCGCCTACATCACTCCAAACGCGCCGCACAGCCCGTTTCACGCGCCACAGAAATACATGGATCTGTATGCGGACCAGTCCCCGGAACTCGCCGCATTCTTCGGCATGATCCATAACATCGATGACAACGTCGGCGCGCTGCGCGCACTCCTCCGCGAACTGGGAATCGAAAATGACACCCTGTTCATCTACACCACCGACAACGGCACGGTGATTGGCCACTCGTTGTTCACCGCCGGGATGCGCGGTAATAAAGGCAGTGAATACGAGGGCGGCCACCGGGTGCCGTTCATCGCCCACTGGCCCGCCGCAGGATGGAACCGGAAGCACTCCAGCGACATCCTCTGCCACGCCGTGGACATCGTCCCCACTCTGCTAGACTTGTGCGGTGCGATGAAAGCGGATGGAGTCAAACTCGACGGCCGCTCAATCCGAGCCCTGCTAGATCCCACAGCCGACGTCGCGGACTGGCCGCACGACCGCATGCTCGTCACTGATTCACAGCGCGTGCGTGATCCCATCAAGTGGAAACAAACCGCCGTCATGTCCGGCAAGTGGCGCCTCGTGAACGGCACGGAACTGTATGACATCGCATCGGATCCCGGACAGAAGAGTAACGTGCTTACCACGCATCCTGAAAAAGTGGCAACGATGCGAGCATTCTATGACGCTTGGTGGGCCGAGCTCGAACCCACGTTTTCCCAATCTACCGCCATCACACTCGGTCATCCGGAACATCCCGTCGTTCATCTAACCGCACATGATTGGATTCAGGAAGAGCTGCCGCCATGGAACCAGCAACACATCCGTGAAGCCGCCGGCCTCGCCAAGTCCGCTCATCAGGGGCATTGGTTTGTCAAAGTTGCGACTCCCGGCAACTACACGATCCGCCTGCGCCGCTGGCCCGTGGAAGCAGATCGCCCGATCACCGCCGCCCTTCCCGCCGGAGAGAACGTGCCCGGTGGCGAGCGCGCCTTCCGCGCACGCCCCGGCAAGGCGATCCCCATCACGTCCGCCGTGCTGCGTCTCGATGGTAAGGATCTCGAATCAAAGCCGGTGAAACCAGACGACCATGAAATTGGGTTCACCACCCGTCTCGCTGCCGGAACACAACATTTAGCTCCCGTTTTCCGCGATAATCAAGGCAACGAAATCGGAGCCTACTTCGCCACCGTCACCCACCAACCCTGAACCGACCTAACGCTTCGTTCATTCCGTCCACCGTAAATAGCGAACATTCTAATACTTCCATGAACAACCAAGCGACACGTCGTCATTTTTTAAAGTCCTCCTTGGCCGCAGGCACCGCATGGATCGCTCCACAGATCGTCATGGCGGAGACCCTCGGCAACACCGCCAAGACCGCCGCGAACTCGCGCATTGGCATGGGCTTCATCGGAGTCGGCCTAATTTCCGACGGCCATGTGCGATCGTTTCCCGGCATGAAGGACGTCCAACCTGTCGCGGTGTGCGACGTGCGAGACGGGCAGGTGAAGAAAGCCCTCAGAACGCTCACGTCGAAGGGCTACGAGGGAATTCTAGGCACGTCGAAATTTGAAGAGGTGCTTGCTCACCCCGATGTGGACGTGGTGTGCGTGGCCACGCCGGATCACTGGCACGCGGCGATCGCGCTGGCAGCCATGAAAGCGGGCAAGGATGTCTATGTTGAGAAACCGATGACCCTCACCATCGAGGAGGGTAAGGCCTTGGTAGCGGCGGAGAAAAAATACGGCCGCATCCTGCAGGTCGGCAGCCAGCAACGCTCCGAAGTCTATTTCCGCATCGCGGCCAATCTGGTGCGCAACGGCATGATCGGCGACATCAAGGAAATCTACTGCCAACTCGGAGATTTCCCGCAGCCGCCGGAAAAAGAGACAATCGTTCCCCTTCCGGAGGGCTTTGATTATGACCGCTGGCTCGGGCCCACCCCATTCTTTGAGTATTCGGAAAACCGTGCGAAAGGAGCTTATGGAGGTGGCTGGCGCTGCTACTGGGAATATGGCAGTCGCAAGTTCGGTGATTGGGGCGCACACCACTTCGATATCGTGCAATGGGCTCTCGGCCGTGATGAAACAGGTCCCGTCGAATTCATCCCCAAAGGCTTCGAGGGAGCAGAACACCATCATTACCGCTACGCCGACGGCATCACCGTCTGGCGCGATAAACAGCCGGACAAGGGCCAGATGATCCGCTTCATCGGCACCAAGGGCGAGGTGCTCGCCAGCCGTGGCAAGATCGAAACCTCACCGAAGGAACTGGTCCGCCACAAGTTCGGTCCGAACGACGTGCAGGTGTATGAATCCAAAAACCACCGTCAGAATTTCATCGATTCGGTCCTGAGTCGCAAGCCAACAATCTGCCCGGCCAGCGTTGGCCACCGTACGGGCACCATCTGCCAACTCGCTGGCATCGCCGAACGCACTGGCCGGGCGATCCAATGGGACCCCGCCGCCGAACAAATCATCGGCGACGCTGCGGCAAAGGCGATGCAAGAACGTCCGCGGCGCAACGATTACGAGATGCCGGCAGTCTGAAACAAAATCTGCTGCATCTCGTCCTGTCAGAGAAAACCAAAGCAGGAAAAACCGGCCGCTGATTCCCGGGAATGAATCTATTTGAATCGTGCGCGGGTGATCCGCCCGCACCATATTTCCTAACTGAGAAAAATTAAAAATTATGATGAAACGTGTGATGCAGATTTTGGGGATTTCTGTGGCTTTGGCATTGACGGCTCAGGCCGCTGAGCCGCCATCCGCCCAAGAAGCCAAGCGCTTGCCCGCGTTCTCCTGGGATCGCGTGCCGCAATACATGCATGTCCGGAAAGCCCAGAAGTTTACGGATGCGGAAATCAAATACCTAGCGACGTTTCCGCTGGTGACCTTCGAAAAAACGACAGGACACGTAACTTTTCAAACGACGGAGGATGGGACAATCTCTGCCGCCAAGGCCGTGAAGCAGGTAAATCCCTTAACGAAAATTTTATACTATCGCAATGTGGTCGTGCACTATGGCACCTATAGGGCGAATGCTGAAATTGATAAGATGCCGGGTGCCTTTCTTGTCGGTCGCGATGGAAAAACCAAGCTGGTTCGCAATGCTTGTGATGCCTACGACTTGACCCGACCTCAGGTGCGGGACTGGTGGGTCGGCCATGCCAAACAAATGTGCGCCGATCCCGCGATCGACGGCCTGTTTTTGGATGGAAACATCAAGGTTCTCTCGAACGCTTATTTGAAGCGTGAGATCGGGAAAGAGAAAAAAGCAGCCCAACTCGCCGGATACGAGACCATGATGGGCGAGGCAAGGAAGGCCTTGGGGCCGGACAAGATCATGCTGGCCAACGTCCTGCGCGTCGGCCAAAGCAAGGATGACGGTTTGGAGGCGATCAAGCGATTTGACGGTTCCTACATCGAAGGCTTTGAACTCGCTGCTTCCCAGGAACAGAAGAAGGACAATGTGGCCAAGGGGATCGTTGCGTTTCAAAAAGCGGCCCGTGATGGCTTCATCGTTGCATTCACTGCCGGGCTTTCCGAATTAAATGCAGAGGAGGGCGCTCTGAATCCACAGCGCACGGATGAAATCCGCAAAGGGTTGAGTGGAAAAGACAATCACAGCAAACGCTTTGAGTATCTCCTTGCGCTGTTTCTCACCTGCGCCGAAAAACATAGCTACTTCCTCGCCCACGATGGATACGGCGCGGAAAAAAGCAAAGTTTGGATGAAGTGCCGGCCGGAGATGGAGCGTCCGCTGGGAGAACCAAAAGCCCTCGCCGTCCGGAACAGATATATCTATACCCGGGAATTCACCCACGCCAAGGTGCGCTTGGATATCGAGAACGAGGTCGGCGAGATCGAGTGGATTGCACCGTAGGGGGCGTTGCCCGCCCTCTACGGCCCTTTCCGATCTTCCTGTTCACAAAACCAACTGAAATGAAAAAATTACCAACCCTCGCGATCGCTGTGTCCGTTCTAGGTTCCGCACTTTGCCATGCGGCTGAATTGCAATCTGCTCCCAAAGGCACCATGCTTCCTAACGGGAAGGAGTGGATCATCGAGACCCAAGCGGATTGGGAGTCGAATGCCGCGTCGAAATCCGGGATGGAATTCCAGGACGGGATGGCCGTGCCGTCGGAGCCATCCGCCACATTTGTCAGCAAGGTCAAGTCTTTCGATCAGAAACAAACGCCTCGTTCATTGGTGGTGTCGCAATCCCCGGTATGGGACAACTGGCAAGCGGTTCCGAAAATTGCTCCAGCGAACTTGGACGACGCCCCGGTTCTTCTGACCAAGGGGCCCGGGGACTATTGGATTTTCGGGCTGAATACTAACAAGAAGCCCGATAAAGACCTCACTCCTCAGAAAGCGACGCTGGAGGGATTTGATATACCTCTCCAAACGACGCAGTGGCCTAACCAATTCAATGCCCCGGGCGGGCTGAAGAAATCCCTCGGTGGCTACCATGCTTGGCAGAGCCGCGACATGGTCCATTGGGTGCACCACGGACCGGTCAGCGACCAGCGGGCGAGATGGATGACGACCGCCGAGTTCGTCGATGGGAAAGCCTATCTCTATTATGATTTTCCCAATGATGCCGACCCTCACTTGATTATCGACGAGGATCTCACCGACGGAATGCCCGGCAAGGATATGGGGATGGCTTTCGATGATCCGTCCCATGGGTCGGATTGCGCGATCATTCGGGATTTGGATGGCAAATTCCACCTGATCTCCGAGGACTGGAGTCCAATCGATGCATCCAAGCATGCTTGGGATTCGCCGCTGGCCAGCCACGCGGTCAGCGTCGATGGGTTGCGGAACTTCAAACTCTTGGCGCCGCCCGTCGATCAACGCACCAAGCCGACCGGCAGGATGGGCACGTTCAAGCACCCTCATTGGACCAAGGAGGACCCGAAAAACTTCCCGACGAATGTGGCCG
>JBILPN010000500.1:0-3337 GCA_044373865.1 Luteolibacter sp.
ACGGGACAACTTCACTAACCGCTGAAAACACCTACACTGGGAAAACCACGCTCAACGGCGGAAGACTGGGCGCCCCGGTGATCGCTGACGGCGGCACCGCCAGCAGCATCGGCCAATCTTCATCCGAAGCGGTAAATTTGCTCTTCAACGGCGGCAGCCTTATCTATCAAGGCACGGCTGACACCTTCACGGACCGCGATTTCAGCCTAGGAACAAGCGGCGGCGGCCCTTCCGTCGGCAGCAGCGGGGATTTGACCTTCACCAGCACCAATCCAATCACTCTCTCAGCTCCCGCGCTGAGTGTTCTATCCAGAACGGTGGATTCAACGGCGATTGCCGCTGGCACGGTCTATCAAATCGTAACGCTTGGCGATACGGATTTCACCAGCATTGGCGCGGCCAGCAACACGGTTGGCACGCAGTTCACTGCCACCGGGCCCGGCACGGGAACGGGCACGGCCACCTACGGCGCTCTCGTGATCGGGGAAACCTATCGCATTTGGACAAGCTCCGCGGATTTCACATCGCTCGGCGCTTCCAGCAATGACGTCGGAACGGTCTTCGTCGCCACCGGCACCGGAATCGGCCTCCAAGCGTCCGCCGGCGTCGTCGCCTACCGCTACGTCCGCTCCCTCCGCCTGGGAGGTTCTGGCACGGGCAAGGGCAGTCTCGCTGCTGCAATCATCGACGGGACTCCCGAGGAAATCGATGCGGGCGGCCCACTTCTCAACGCAAGCGGACTGACGAAAAATGGCAGCTCGACTTGGGCAATCAGCGGCACCAACACTTACAGCGGGCCCACCACGATCAACTCCGGGACGCTGCTGATCGACGGCGACAACTCGGCTGCCAACGGTCCAGTGACGGTCATGAATGGCTCGTTCCTAGGTGGCAGCGGCACCAGCGGTGCAGCCGTCGCGTTCTCAAACGGCGCGGGCGTGGCCTCGAAAATCACCAACTGGACCGCCCAAGCCAGCACTGGCAACACCCAACTCACGATCGCGAGCGCCTCGCTCGACGGAAGCCTAGCGGTCTCACTCGACACTTCGGAAATGATCAATTTCACCGAGGAAGCGCGCTCTTTCACCGTGCTGAAAGCAGGCAGTGTCACGGGATCTCTTTCTCCCAGCACCACGGTCACAGCACCGGGCTTCCCAGGCACCGGCTCGTGGACTCTGAACCTAGCAGGTGGGGACTTGATCCTGAATTACAATCTCGCATCCGCAGATCCTTACGCTGCATGGGCCACCGAGAATCAACTCAGCGGAAGCTCCGCTCTCGCCAATGCGGACCCGGATCATGATGGGATTTCAAACCTCGTCGAATTCGTGGTCGGCGGAAATCCAAATGCGAATCAGGAAGCTGACAAGTTGCCATCCGCAACGTTGAACGGCGACAACTTGATCTTTTCATTCCTCCGCAACCAAGCCGCCGCCTACCTAAACCCAAGCGTCCAGTATGGCTCGGATCTGAGTGCATGGACCACGGCGGCAAATGGCAGCAACGGGGTCAGCATCAATGTCACCACCAATGTTTCACCCGGCACCGATCAAGTGCTCGTCACAATCCCACGCTCTCTGGCATCCGGTGCGAAACTCTTCGCCCGCCTGAATGTCACGAACACCGCGGATCAATAAACCTTCGCCCATCCCTCACCACATGAAACTCCACCACCCACGCACCCGACCGTCCCGGGGCTTCACCTTGGTTGAGCTGTTGGTCACCATTTCGATGATCGCGGTCCTAGCAGCACTCACCTTTCTTGGCACCTCATCCCTGATCAAGAAGGCGGCGGCATCGAGGGACACCTCCACCATGCGTCAGGTCTCGCTGTTCATCAATATGTATGCTGCCGACAACAATGACTATCTGCCGGGACCGCTCTTCACCCGCCAAAATCCGATCTACAATAAGGCACTCAGCAAGAACCCGCGCGAGTGGCGGCGACTCGCTGACTGCGTGGCAACTTACGCCGGATACGAGAATCCAAAGAGCGGCGATTTCATCCAAACCATGGCGGCCTCATGGCAAAAGGAAAGCAACCCGCAATCGCTAACCGCATCCTCCTACTACATGCAGCAAGCCCTCCCATTGGGCGAAAACGGCAGCACCACTCAATGCCCATGGGGACTGCCCGCACCGGCATCGAGCGATGACCGCCTGCCAATGAAATTGCAAGCTGTGCTGGCCCAACCCAAAACCGCACGCACTTGGGCCATGACGGAGCTCGACCAAGCGCACCCGGCCATCACCAACCCAAGCCTCAAGGAGGGAACTCCAGAAGGTCTGGCGCACGGAACCTACCGCCTCGCTCTCTACTTCGATGGCACCGTCAGCAAGGTGAATCAGGAAAATCAACCGTTCTAACTCACTTCTCGCACGCGCATCACTTTTCCGGCTTGGCTTGCAAATATGATAGCGGGGAAACCTTGTCCCGATAGACCTCGCCGGCAGGAGTTAGGGAACCATCCTTTGCTTTGATAAACCGCACCTCTTCGACCCAGTTGTAAATTGCATATCGCTCAACGAAGGGGGTGTCATCCAACATCTTAATCATCTCCCGGATCGCATCTTCTTGCTGTGCCACGGACGGATCCGGGGCCTTGGTCCAATTCGCGCCATTGTTCCACTCGGTCACCCACAGCGGCCGCTTGACCCGGTCGTGGACCCCTTTCAAGAAGGCATAAAATTGACTTGCCGCTCCTTTTGCATCTTTCGGATCGTTGACCGCCCGGTAGTAATGCACTGGCACGAAGTCCACCCGTAGCTTGGCTGCATCCGCCTTCGTCATAAATTCATAAAGCCAGCCCAGGCCTCCATCCGATGGAGCGGGAGCTCCCAAGCGAAGCCCGGTCTCAAGCAGGATCGGCCACGCGGAAATCGCTTCGTCCACCTTCATGTTCGCTTGATCCGGACGCTCGGGCTCGTTGAATCCTAGCAGGTGGGTCGCGCCCTTCGCCTCCCAATCCTGATCCATCGACGGCCAATGCCGATTTTGCCGGATCGGCACGTATTCCAAGTCAGGCGATGAATTGGCTCCGATGTTCCAATCGTAAAACCACCCGACCTTGAGGCCCTGCCAAATTCCTCCAGCCACACCTTTTTTCGTCGTCCAACGCCATGGGAACACACGCACAAACTTCACACCTTGGTCCAAGCCAGCCGGCAGTGCATTCACCACCACATCGTGGTCCTGCGCCACATAGTTGCGGCTCACGCCAGTCCCATTCTCTTTCTCTGCCAAGGTCGCCATGTAGCCACGCTTGAGCACGAATGACTGCGGAACTTCCTGCAATTTCGCCAAGCGCTTTGCACCATGCTTGGCATAGCTCTCCAA
>JBILPN010000501.1:0-3335 GCA_044373865.1 Luteolibacter sp.
AAAGCATGCACCTGGTGGAAGGATAAATTCCGCAACCCGCGCGCCCAAAATTGCAGGCCAAAACCGCGCAAGCTCTCAGACGCTTGCCCCCGTGGCTCACCAAGCCACTGAGCTGGGCAGCACCCATGCGGCCCGCCCCCCAAAGATCCGCGCTATCGCCGAGCGGCTCCTTCAAAGCGACGCCACAAACCATGCTCACATATCGCCGCAAGCAAAAAACTGATCATTTCTGTCTCCAGTAATTTACTTCGCGATGTCCCATGCAGGGGAGCTGCTCGACAGCCCCAACGCATCGCCAGCTTGCAGGCCATGCATGAACCGTGGGCTTCTGAGTGGTCACGGAAAAGTCATGCTTTGATCAATGATCACAGATCGGCATTGCTCCGATTCCGAAGCCTACTGCGGGAGCAACTGCAACCCGTCAACCATCACATAGCCGGCGGTGTTCCTGTTCGCCACCTCGACCGTGACCGACTCTTTGAGTGGAAAGGTCCCGAGCAGGAAACCGGAGCCATCACTCTTCTTCTGGTTGACCTTGAAATCCTTGGATTGACCTCCAATCGTGACACGCACGGGGGTGTTGTCGGAGCGGTTGGGGTGGGCGGTGTAAAGCAGCCGGATGGCATAGTCGCCGGGCTTATCGACCTTGACTTGGAATGTCAGCGACATTTGACCCTTTGCTTTGCGTTCATCATGGAGGTAGCCGGGAGGGATCAGTGGATTCTCGTTTCCCTCCTGCCAGTCGCCCACGGCCTCGGCTTCGCGGTCATCAATCAGGATGCCTTCGAGCGTGCGGACGGGTTTTTCCTCTGGCAGAGCTTTCGATGCGCCGAGCGCAGCATCGTCGGCGACCTTCACGAAGGCCACCGAATCGGCGATGACCTTGCCGTCTGCGCCAGCGGTAGCAAGCGTGACGGTATGATTCCCGCCCGCCTTGAAGCGATAGGTTCCGACGGAAACCGCGAAGCCGTGTTTCGATCCTTGTTTCATGTTCCAACTGACACTTGCCGTGCCATCGGCGTGCTGGATGGTGACCGTCGCATTCGAAGCGCGGTCGGGACCGGGTTTGTAGAGCAGCGAGATTTCATAATTGCCGTCCTCGGTGACCGGCAGGGTGTAAACCACCGCTGAGGGGACCGTCGCCGTGCCCGTCAGGAATTTAAACTCGAATAGATTCACAATCCCGACGGCTGCCTCCTGCTTCCACGTGCCGGTCTTGGAGAAGCGGGCGGCATCCGTGTAATGGATGATGCTGCCCGTGGACTTGTTGTTCGCCAGATCAATGCCATTCGTGGCCTTGCCATCCGGACCGACGTCCTTCACAAATGGCGGCGTGATCGGAGTTGGGGAGTCCATGTTCCCCGTGTTCACGACATTCCGGTTCCCCTTCCAGATAACCTTCACCGCTCCACTAACAGTATTATAAATCCAGTTGTCCTTGACGGTGGTGTTGCTGGTTTCCCAGTCGAGGAACACGCCGTTGCCTAGGCGGCGGACGGGTTTGCCATCGGGCTTCTGCTCGAAACCCCAGACATCATAGAGCCAGTTGTTGAGGATATGGTTCGGCGCGTTGATGGTGTTCATGGTGGCGAAGTGGATCGCCGCGCCGTCAATGGTCGTCTGCATCGCGTTGTGGATGCGATTGTATTCCACCACATTGCCGCCCTGGTTGCGGAAGGCGAAGATGCCGTTGCGCGAGAGGTCGTTGAAGTCGTTGTGGGCGATGTAGTTGCCCGGGGCCATGGTCATGCTGAACGGACGCGAGTCGAGGTGCACTCCACCCCCATAATAACGGATTTTTCCGCAGTGCTCGACGGTGTTGCGGGTCATGCGGTTGAGGATCGGGGCGACCTTGGCGGCGGCTTCGCCCGGCGTGTATATCTTGCTGTCATCCATGTAGCCGAGGCGCGAGCCCGTTAGAAGCACCCCGCCGCCGCCGGATTGGCGCACCGTGTTGCGGTCGAAGATATTGCGCTGGCTGTCGAGGTGCAGCCACAGGGCGTAACCCCCGATGTTTTCGAAATGACAATTCATCACCGAGCTGTCGTTGGTGTTTTCGAACATGATCACGGTGTCGGTGTGCACGCGTGCTTCGATGTGGCCGAGCGTGAAGGCGGTATGGCGGAATTTCAATCCGTCGAAGTGGACGTTCGCGACATGGGTGCCGGCGTTCACGTCACCTTTAAGATTCGCCATGCGGTTCAGAAACGGTGCAACGATTTCCAGCGTGTTTGGATCCACACCGGATTGAGGCATGTAAAACAAACGGCCGGTTTTCGAGTTGAGGAACCATTCGCCGGGTGCGTCCAACTCCTCCTGCACGCCCTCGATCCAGAACCAGCTTCCCTTGTCGATCAGGCGGTGCCGCTCGCTGTCGGCGATGTCGATCCGGCCCGTCTTGGGATCGACCTTGGTGATGGTGTTCCATTGGTTGAAGAACCTTGATTGGGGGACGACATTGATTTGCGCATCAGCGGCGCTGCCCCAGCTTTCTTTAATTTGGGAAGGATCGATGATCACATGATCGAAGCCGCCACCGGTCGCGTAGAGAAACGGATTCGGCTCCGTGATGTTGGGAAAGCGGGCTCTGGTTGCGCGGCTGCCGTTGACAAACAACTGGCGGAAGTTCCACTGATTGGCAGCCAAGCCAATACCTGACAGGTCGGTGTGCCAGATGCCGCCCTCGCCTTTGCTCCATGCGCCGGTGATCTGCCTGCCACCGCTGAGAACGACCTCAGTGCCGGTCGCGGCTTTCCAGGTGATCGGGAAAGCCATGGTGCCGGAGTCTTCAGGGCGCAACTCCAGCGGCGCGTTCATGACATAGGTTCCGGCGGCGAAGACCACATCCACCGCATCGGTCAGGCCGGATTGGATCAGCGAGCGGACGCGGACTTGCGCGCCCTGCGGAGTGGCCACCGGTTGCACCGCCGTGCCCGGGTTGGCGTCGTTACCCGCCGGTGAAATGTGGATTTGAATCGCCGCGGAGAGGGCAGCAGGCAGGAGCAACAATGCGGCCAGAATGGCACTGCAGCGAATGGAATAGGACGAAACCGATAAATGAGACATACCAAATGAAAATTTAAGCGATCTCAAAACCGCTTGAGAACAACGTTGAACTACACCGCGATTTTTCAGAAGGGAATACGCCTGTGCGTATTAAATTTACCGGAATGCGCCACAGGGAATATGGGCGATGGAATTCCACGATGAATCATACGACACAGCCAAAGGGAAATTCCCATATGGAAAGCGGGATCCCGGGCATTTGACACATTCTCCGATGTTGCGCGCGGTCACGAATAGGCTGCCGGGCCGTCAGAGTCGCACGGGACATC
>JBILPN010000502.1:0-3334 GCA_044373865.1 Luteolibacter sp.
CTTGAAGCACTGGTCGCCGAACTTACCTAAGCCATGAATCTGAGGAAATTCACCGCCATCCAGTTCCGCCGGAAGATGGAGCGGGGGCTGAACCGGCCGTTTCTGGTGATGGGAGATGCGGAGGATGGCAGTGGTCGGCTGCCGGTGGTGGTGAAATCCCGGGCGGGATACGCGGACAGGCCGGAGGCGATGCTCAAAGAGTTGTTCGGACTTCTGCTCGCCCGCGAGCTGGGGCTTAACACACCGGAGCCGGTGCTGGTGGATATTCCCGCCGGACTGGATTGGGCGGCGGCGGATTTCCCGGAATATGCGGAGCTGATTCGGCGAAGCGTTGGCTGGAATGTGGGGACGATCCACTTGGGAGATGGCTGGAAGCCATGGAATACGGGGATCGCGCCCCGATCCATTCCTGCGGATACGCTGGAGACGGCCTATGCGTTTGATGCGATGGTGGAAAACGCGGATCGGGAGGCGGAGAACCCGAACCTACTGTGGAAAGGTAGAGAACTGGCGGTGCTGGATTTTGACAAGGCGTTCTGTTTCCTCCGTGTCAGCGAGACCGAGGCTCGCCCGTGGAGGAGCGGCCTTATTCGTCTGAATCTGGAGCGGCATTGCCTTCATTCGCTTTTGCCGGGCGTCCATGACAAGGAGATCCTCGGGTTTTCCCTGTGGGATGCTTTTTAGGCTTGGTGTCTGGGAAGTCCCGCAGCCGGGCTTTCCGCCGCGATCGGTGAGGGTCTGCCCGATCCTGATCTGGACTTGCAGAGGATCGAGGAGTATCTTATCAAGCTTTCCAACGATCCCGAAGATTTCTTCCGGTATCTGACCGATGCCAGCCGATCATGAGTCTTGAACCCTACAGCTTCTGCTTCCTGCGTTACGTGCACGAACCGCTTTCCGGCGAGTTCGCAAACGTGGGCGTGTTGCTATGGGCTCCGGACAGCAAGTTCCTGGGATTCAAGGCATCGCAGAAATTTCGGCGTCTGAGTCATTTTTTCCACGGATTCCAGCAACAGGATTACCGGAATCTGATCGGGCGTATCGAGAGGCAGTTCGGGAAACTTTCCAAAAGCCTGGCGGATTCGCAAGGGGTGCTTCCCCTGAATGAGGCTCCGAAGAGTGCGCGTGAGCTGGCGCTGCAAGTGATCCCCCATGATGATGCGGCGCTGCAGTGGAGTCTTTCCGCAGGGGGAATCACAAGCTCGCCATCTGAGGAACTGGATGCATTGTTTCAGGAGGCTGTGGCACGGCACTATGATTCCGTGGACGAGGCGCGGCGGGATGATGCGACGATTTTCCGGGAATTCTACAGCCGTGCCTTCGAGGCCCCGGCGGTCAAACCGTTCGTCAAGGAACACGAAGTGAACGCACCGCATGCCTCGCATGTCTTCTCCCACGCGTGGAAAAACGGGGTGTGGAATGTGTATCAGCCGCTTTCATTCGATCTGAAACGCTCAGAAAACATCCGTAGCAAGGCGTATCACTGGGAGAGCCTCACGCGTTGGCTCAGCCAGTCTGCGGAGAGGCCGAACATTCATCTCCTTCTAGCAGCTCCATCGGGTGACCAGCGGAGGGCCTATGAAGACGCAAAAGATCTGCTCCACGCATCTGGCGAAGCCAAACTCATCGAAGAAGATGAGGCGGGGGATTTCGCCAGTGATCTGGAGCAACGGATTCTGGTTGCGGAGCTTGCCGAGGATTGATCGGAACATTGATTTTCAGTGGCAGGCTGTTGCGTTTCCGCTAGGGATTTTCCATGCCGATCCAACACGCCATCTGGAAAGTCGGAGCCACGCCCGAAGCGCTGACCGTTTCAAAACTCGCGACCGAGAAAGACCTTGAGGACAGGATCACGGCGCGGCCGGAGATGATTTCCTCGGGTTGGATGCGGATTGGCCGGCAAGTGAGGACGAGCTTCGGCGGGATCATCGACTTGTTGGCGATCGCGCCGGACGGCTCGCTGGTGCGACGGATCATCGACAAGAATCCTATTGTGGCCCTTGTGGCAGAACTCACCTGCAATTTCCGTCACGATGACGGGGAGGATTGCCATTTTTCAATCCAACGACTAATTTACCGCCATGCGTATTGACCGACTCATCATCAAAAACTTCAAGGGCTTTGAGGAGCGCGTCCTCGATTTCCCCCAAGGCGGGAGTGCCGAGGTGCTGGATAGTAGCCGGGTGATGGAGAGCCCGGAGAATGAGTTGCAGGGATCCTTTCATCTGCTGATCGGCGAGAATGGATGTGGGAAATCCACCGCCTTGGACGCACTGGCCATCGCCGTGGGGATCTGGCATGTGGCCAGGCCCACCGCCGGTTGGCGGGCGATTCGTCCGGGGGAAGCCAGATTGGTGGCACGCCAGTATGATGAAACAGTCCGGTTCGATCCCCAGCCGGATCCCTCGATCACCGCCCAAGGCAGCATCGGCGGGCATCTGGTGGAGTGGACGCGCATGAACAAGGGGCTCTCGACGAAAACCACGAATTTGCGGGCGAAGCGCGCGTTAGAGGTAGTGGAGGGGCTTCTCGCCCGTTCCCGCACGGACGAGCGGGTGACACTTCCGGTGATCGCCTACTACAGCGCCGGCCGGGCCTTCCTTCCGGCGAAGGAGCGGACGAGCAAGTTTGAGATGAAGCTGTCCAAGGTTTCCCGGTTTGATGCCTATTACTACTGCTTGGATGGGCGGACCCGTGACCGGGAGATCAACCAATGGTTCCTTTTCGAGGCGGTGGAAACCGGTCAGAGGGGTCACAAGCGTCAAGGATTGTTGGCCGTGGAGGAGGCGGTGCTTCGCTGCGTGCCGGGGGCTACTCATCTGCGGATAGACAGCGATCGCAAGGAGGTGGTGATCGGATTGAAGAACGGTGAAATGCCGTTTTATAGTCTCAGCGACGGGCAGCGGTCGATGCTGGCATTGGTCGCGGATCTGGCGATCAAGGCGGTGATCCTCAATCCACATCTCGGCAGGGATGCCGCCAAGAAGTCTCCCGGAGTGGTGCTGATCGATGAGCTGGACATGTGTCTTCATCCCACGTGGCAACAGCATGTGTTGGAGGACCTGCGTGCGGCGTTTCCCAACGTCCAATTCATCGCATCCACCCACTCGCCGTTTCTGGTTCAGACTGCGCGCGAGGGCGAGGTGCTCAAGATGGACGGGAATCTGGCAGTTGAGCCGTCCACACTTTCCATCGAGGAGGTGGCGAGGCTGGCCATGGACGTGACGGAAACCGAAAAAAGTCCGCGCTATCAGGAGAAGCTCAATACGGCACGGGAATATCTGAAGCTGGTGAACGAGGCAAAGGGAGCGGACCCGGTGAGGCGGGCGGAGAT